>JAGGVM010000050.1 GCA_021157985.1 Nitrososphaerota archaeon
GATCTAATCGAGGGATTGGCTAAGGCTGCTCCGAGGGGCTTCGTGTTCGCCGCCAAGCTCCCTTCCTTGATAACTCATGAAAAGAAGCTCGACCCCGATAAAGGCGTTGAAGAAGATCTAGCCAGGTTCCTCGAGCTCATGGACCCCCTTAAGAAGGAGGGATCCCTCGGACCTTTATTGATCCAGCTTCCGCCGAAGTTCACTTACGATGATTACTTCGATCAATTCAAGAAGTTTCTGGAAACGCTTCCAAGGGACTTCGAGTTCGCGGTCGAGTTCAGGGATGAATCGTGGCTGAGGAGAGATGTCTTCGAAGTCCTCGAGAAAAACGGCGTCGCTTACACGGTGGTCGATGAACCCCTTCTGCCTCCGGAAATCCACGTGACCGCCGACTTCGCGTATATCCGGTGGCATGGGAGGGGAAAGGCTCCCTGGTACTATTATCATTATAGGAGGGAAGAGCTCGAGGAGTGGAAGCCGCGGATCGAGGAGCTGAGGGGAAAGGTGCGAACGATCTACGGATACTTCAACAACCACTTCCATGGATACGCCGTCCACAACTGCCTCCAAGTCCTCGAGATCCTCGGGATAATAACTCCGAAGCAGAGAAAAGTCCTAGAGGAAGTCGAGAAAGCGTTTGAAAAGCCTAGATCGCCTGCCTTAACTTTGTCGGAGCTTCTCCCGCCTGAAAAGCTTCCGAATGATGTCGAGGGGCTTCTGGAGCTTTTGACCGATAAGCGGAGGCTGAGGAGGGCTAAGGCGATCGAGCCGGATTTGATCAAGGTCGAGGAAAAGGCGGATCAGCATGTCTCGGCGAGGGTGAAGGATTACAGGGTGATAATAGACCTCGAGAAGAAGCTGATAATACATGACTGCGCTGATTGGAGCAGGGTTGGACCTAGGCTGAGCTTCTGCAAACACGTGGCAGCCCTAATGCTCCACCTAGACGAAGAATACGCGAAGAAGATCCTAAGAGACATCGTCCTGAACAGGGTTAAGTGGACTTTCAGGGAAGCCTGACCAATTCTACCAAAGCCGCTCCCCTATTCCGACAGCGCGCTCCGCGATCGATATTACCCTCGAAGCTATCACCCATGCCTCTAACGGCTCTGGCCAAAGGCTGGCCAAGGCATCCGCGTTCCTCAGCGTCTCTTCGTGGAAGTCGCCTCTCGGGAAACCGCCCAGCATGACGAGCGGCTTATCCTTTGAAGCTAGGAAGTCGGCGAGCTCGCTCCACCTCTTGAGCGGGGCGTTCTCCGAGAGGAGGAGCTTGACGTCGGGTTTTATCTCTTCGATTAGCTCGCTCAAGGTCTTCTTCTCGAGCCTCAGCAGAACCTTTCCCTCCGACTCGACGACCGGCTCCCTGTAAAGCTTCTCGATCAACCCCTTGAACCTCTCGTATACTCTGGGAAGCCTGGTCTCCGGGTTAATCCAGATCACGTGGCCGCTCCTCGTCTGGACGTATACCTCTAGGAAGCCGCGCTTGTTTAACGGCGATCCAAGGGCCTCTAGCAGGATGAAGTGGGCTATATCCGGTCGGCCCCGTTGCCCGGCTTCATGGAGCTTCTTCATGGCCGCGTGGTGATAAGACCTGTCGAGGAGGATTTCTTCGGGTCTTTTCCCCCTCCTCGCGGCGTAGGCCTTCACGGCCGGGTGGTCTCGGATGCTCTTCGGAACGAGCTCGATCGCCGCTTCGACGATCACCAAGATCAGCTTCTTCAAGGTCTCTTCGAGGAGCAACTCTATGAAATACTGTTTAAGGATGACCTCCTTGGTGAGGGGGTTGTGGGAAGGTGTCAGACGTCAAGCGAATAGCGCTGGAGCGGATCGAGCGGCTTATGGAGTTCGCTAAGAGGCATGCTGAAGACCACCCCGAGCTGGCGAGGGAAGCCGGGAAGCTTGCCCTAAGGATCGCGAGAAAGGCAAGGGTGAGGTTTCCGGCCAAGTATCGGAGGCTCATCTGCAGGAAGTGCGGCACGCCTTTCTATATTCCCGGCTCCTTCACGGTGAGGGTGAGGGATAGGCGGAGCACTCATGTGGTGATAAGGTGCAATGTATGCGGCTACGTTAAGCGGATCCCGGCCGTGAGGGAGAAGAAGAGGAGACGGGGAGAGACGGAAAATGCTAAAAAATAGGTTTTCCAGCTTTAAAGGAGGCGGATGGTGTCACCTGTGCAGCTCGCCGAGCCGATGAAGGTCATCGAGAAAGTCGCGGCATACCTGAAGGAAAACAAGGTCATCGAGCCTCCTCAATGGGCGATGTTCGTTAAGACCGGGGTTCATAAGGAGAGACCTCCCCAGGACCCGGATTGGTGGTATATTCGAGCCGCCGCCGTTCTCAGGAAGCTTTACCTGAACGGGCCTATAGGGGTTTCGAGGCTTAGGAAGATGTATGGTGGGAGACATAGGAGGGGTCATAGGCCTCCGAAGTTCGCTAAGGGAAGCGGGGCCGTAATCAGGAAGATCTTGCAGCAGCTTGAGGAGGCGGGGTTGGCCGAGAAGGCGGATAACAAGGGGAGGGTGGCCAGCAAGAAGGGTAAGGAGCTCTTGGAGGAAGCCGCTAAGATCGTCTTAAAAGCCGAGGCTGCTCAGAGATCTTAAGCGAGAGCCCCCTTATTCTTCTCTCGAGTAGGGTATACCGAGCGAGGCGGGTACCCCTATCCGCTTCCTCACGTTCTCGAAGGATATCAGGATCAGGGTTAGGATCGTCACTAAGTAGGGCAGCATGGCGAAGAAATACGGGCTTTGAGCGCCGAAGCCGAAGAGCTGAAGCCTGAACTGAATCGTCTCGACTCCTCCGAAGAGGTAGGCTCCGAGAACGGCTCTGAGAGGGCTCCAAGTCGACAAGATCACGAGGGCGAGTGCTATGAACCCCTTACCCGCGGTCAACCCCTCCTGCCAGAAGGGCTGGAACCCCAGGAACAAATACGCTCCGGCGAGGCCCGCGAATCCCCCGCTTATCATCGTAGTTAGATATCGGACGCGGAAGACGTTCACGCCCATCGCGTCGGCGGCGGCCGGGTTCTCTCCGACGGATCTGATGCTGAGCCCGAACTTGGTCTTGAAGAGTATGAACCACATTATCGGCGCGGCGATGTAGGAGAAGTAGACGAGAACGTTTTGGTAGAAGAAGCTTTCACCTATGATCGGGATCTGGGATAGCAGGGGGATCGGGATCTCCGGGAGCTTTGGAGCCTGCTGGATCATGAGAACGTCTTCTTGGAGAGAGGGGTTAAGCGCCAAGAGAATGCCTTTCCTGATATCCGGCGACGCGAGGAACCCGCTTAATCCGAGGCCCAGCATTGTCAGCGCCAAGCCCGTTACGACTTGATTCAATCTCATATGAACGGCCATCACCGCGAGGATCAGGCTCATCAAGATCCCGGCCACGACGGCGACCAGGATGGCAATGAAGTGGCCTAACGCGAGCGTGAATATGAAGGAGAGAGCCGCCCCCATTATCATCA
>JAGGVM010000034.1 GCA_021157985.1 Nitrososphaerota archaeon
TGCTCCCTATACTTGTTATCATATGCGTAGACCTGGATGCTTCTGTTCATGAAGAACCTGTAGAGATCGATGTGTATTCCCTTCCTGAGCGATGCGCCTTCCCTCCCGAGGGTTATCGGTATCTGATCCCGTGGAATCCTCAGGGCCTCCGCCCTGTGCCTGAGATAAGGCATATCGAAGTCGTCTCCGTTGAAGGTGGTGATGACCGGGTACTCGGAGATTATCTCGAAGACTTTCCTCAGCATCTCGGCTTCATCTTCATAGACCTTGACATCGAACTCGTCCGAATCGACCGATTCCTTAAGATTTGAGGTCTTGAGCAGGTGGACCTCGCGTCTTCCATCGCTTCCGACGAGAGCTACCGCGATGACCTTATCCTTCGCCTTGCTCGGGGATGGGACTCTGGTGGCGACTGGTGAGGAGACCTCTATGTCGAGTGACAGGTGTTTCAGCTTCGGCTTATCCGCTTCGAGGAGCTTTATCCAGTCCCTTAGCGAGCGCTTATCCTCTTCCGGTAGATCGGTGAAAGAGGTTTCCAGTATTTTCTCGACCTCTTCCTCGCTCGGAGACATCTCGACCAGTTTTCCATCCACTAGGTAGTAGGGCATGGAGGGAGTTAGCCGCATATCGTAGAGATAGCAGAGGTGGTAGGGGATGTCGGCTTCCCACGCCTTGACCTTTTCCCGGATCGAGTTGCTGCTTCCACCTATTGCGAGCGGGTCGCTGGCGATTATCTTCGTTAACTCGACCGCTCTATCCCTTAGGAGGTCGTATTTCTTCTCTCGGACGACGTCGACGACGCCGGGGAGATTCATGCTCCGAATGACTTCGGGAGGCTCCTTGACGTAGCAGTAGGGCTTATGGCCCGTTTGATCGTAAATTATTTTGACCTCTTGGGTTTCGGGGTTGAGGAGCTTTAGGTAGGCTTTTCCCTCCTTTCCATCGTAGCCGCAGCCTAGGAGGAAGTAGACTTCCCTTCTGAGATGATCATCAAGGCTCGTCTGACCCATCCACCCTAATCAAGACGAAGTAAGTAATTTAGGTTTTGGAGATATAAAGAAAGGAACGCGAACAAATTTCAAAAAGCCGGCTAAATGAATGCCCGGAATGAGGGTCGAGGAGACCGCCGAGGCGCTGGCCACCGCCTTCCTGGCCGTTAAAAGACATTTGGAGAGGGAGGAGTCTCTTAAAGCCGGGTTATACGAGGCTTCGAGAACCCGTAAGCCCAGCGTGAACGCCCTAAGGCTCGCACGGAAGATCCTCCACATCTACGCGGTCGAGGAGCCCAGGATCTCCAAGTTCCTAGAAAACGCCTTGAGAGGAGAGGAAGTGGAATGGGATGCGGAGGTGTTGTTGAAGCTCTTGGCTGCGGCTTTTTCAAGCGGCTTGGAGCTCGGGGAACCGGAGAAAATCGTCATGGAGCTTAGGAGAAACCTGAAGAAATTCTGGCCCGAGAGCGTTGAGCCTTGGATAGGGTTGACGCGGTCGATAGCTTATGGGGTTGCTGAGGTGTCGGAGGCGGAGAGGTATCCTAGGTGGTTCGTTAAGATGCTTCGGGTGATTCTCGGAAGAGGGGAGGCGGAGAGGCTCATGAGATTCCAGGACGAGAACAAGCCCAGAACATACGTCGTCTTAAACAAGCTCCTAAAGCCGGCTGAGAAAATCCTCGAAGAAGCCGAAAAAGCGGGAATAGAGCTTAACCCCGATAGGAGGCTTCCAGGTATATACGTGCTCGAGAAAGCGGCCGATACCCGAGCTCTCACGAGACTCGTCCGAAAGGGATTACTGCTGATCCAAGACTTCTCCAGCTATTACGCGGTTTTCGCCGCCGATCCAAAGCCTGGAGAAACCGTTCTCGACCTATGCGCTGCTCCCGGGACGAAGACGATCCTAATGGGCATTTCGATGCTCAACAACGGGCTGATAATATCGATGGACTCGTCGATTCAGAGGATAAGAACTCATCTGAAGAGGGTTAGAAGAGCGGGGCTCAAGATTGTCGAAGAGATAGCAGCGGACGCCACCGCCGACCTTCCCCTAAGAATCCAAGCCGACCTAGTGTTACTCGACCCGCCGTGCAGTTCGACGGGGCTTTTCTGGAGAGAGCCGACCTATAGGCGGAGCATTAAGCCCAGGCATGTTAGGATGTTCGCAAGGCTTCAGGCCAAGATGATTGAAAGCGCTGCGGGCCACGTTAAGAAGGGTGGACGGCTTATCTACTCGACCTGCAGCGTATCACTCGAGGAGAACGAGCTGCTGATAGAAGACTTTCTCAAGCGTCACCCCGAGTTCGAGCTGTCGAGGATAGAGCCGGAGCTTGGATCTGATGGGCTTAGAGGGCTGAGGAAAGCGCGAAGACTTTACCCGCATAGAGACCTATGTAATGGATTCTTCGTCGCGAAGCTCACGAAGAAGTGGTAGAGGCCAGGAGAGCGGCGTAAACCGCGTAGACAGCGTTCGCTGACGCTCCTCCATTATCGAAGACGGGATTAACCTCAACCACGTCTAAGCCCTTGAGACCGATCGCGGAAACAACCCTAACGAGCTCAAAGAACTTTATCGGGGAGATTCCACCCGGCTCAGGGTTGCTGACCCCGGGAGCGAACCCCGGATCTAAGACATCTATATCCAAGCTGAGATAAACTCCGGAGAAATTTGAAAGCACGTCGGAGATTTTTTTCTTCACCGAATTGAAGTTCGTCTCGATCTCGAGGCTCGTGACAACCTCGACTCCTAGATCCTCAGCGAAGGCCAGCTCCTCGTCGATAAAAGCCCGTGCTCCTAAAACCAAAACCTTCTCCAAGTCTTTCGACTCGATAAGTCTCCTGAGCCAAGTCGCGTGATTCACCTTCGTATCCATGTACTCGTCCCGCATGTCGAGATGAGCGTCGAAAACAACTAAAGCGACGTTCTTATCGATCTTGGAAGCCGAGGAGAGAGTCAGGGTATGCTCTCCCCCGAGGATCACCGGAACCTTACCAGCTCCAACTATCTCGTCCACCACTCGACCGACCCTATCTAACATAACGTTAACGTCGTTGGTGAGAGGGAGGTCGCCTAAGTCCGCTAAGCGTATCTCATCTTCTCTCGGAAACTCCAAGTACTCAGAGGCGTTTCTAAGCGCGAGAGGCGCGAACCTCGAGCCCGGCCTGTAACTCGCGGTAGAGTCGAAGGGAACCCCGAAAACCGCGTAGTCAGCCTCCTCGAAACCTCTCTCAGACCCGACGAAAGAAGGACCCTTGTAAAGGTAAAAACGGATCCAGTCTTCGGGCATTCCTCTCAGATCTCAGGACAACGGTTCATATTTTAAGCCTTATATCCGATTTAACGACCGCGCAGTCCGGATTGTGTTTAATATCATTTTTATTGAACTAAATTATCTGAGGAACGTAGATCCATGAAAAAGGAGAAGCGCTGGCTTCTCACAGTGTTCCTCGTCGCCTTGGTAATACGCCTGCTCCCGGCCGCTTTCTATGCGCATCCATGGGACATGTATATCTGGATTAAGTCGGGTGAACTAGGGCTTCACGAGCTTAACATCTACAAGTTCAATAATCCATCGAATTATCCGTGGGGGTTCTACGCTTATCCACCTGTATGGCTTTACTGGCTCATCATCGCGACGCTTATCGGAGACCTCATCGGAGACCTGTACTTCAAAATATTCTTGATAAAGCTTCCGATATTGGTCTCGGACCTAGTCGCGGCGTTCTTGATTTATCGATTAGCCGGTAAATTAGGGTTCGATGAGAAAAAATCGATCCTAGCCGTCTCGATATGGCTCTTCAACCCAGTAACATATTTCGTCTCCACTTTCTGGGGGATGTTCGACTCCGTGGCCGTGGTCTTCGAGCTCCTCGCGCTAAAATACGTTCTCGAAGAAAAAAACGTGAAAGCCGGAGTCTCCGCGGGCATAGGAGCAGCTGTTAAGATCTTACCGGTCCTCGTGCTCATCCCCGCGTTCGTATACATGCTTAGAAAAGGGAAAGCGGTTAAGGAATTCACTTTGAAGCTGGCCGTGCCCGCGGCTCTAACCTTTTTGCTTTTCTCCATGCCTTTCTTAACAACGCCGGTAAACTATTTCACGGCACTTTTCCATCACGCTCAAAGCGTAGGCGGATTCACGTATTGGACCGCTCTCGCAGGTTTTGTCAACTTATCGAACTTCTGGTTCATTCCATTCATCGCCTTAATCATTATTTTCTTCTTCATAGCTCGGAGGGCGAGTAAAGACTACGAGGGAGTAATTTGGTCATCCACCTTGACGTTCACGGCGTTCCTCGCGACATCCCCTAAAGTCAATATACAATACGTGAACTTCCTCATTCCCTTAATTCTCCTCTCTAGGGAACTGTGGAAAACGAAGAACGTCAAGCGAAACTTCACGCTGTTAATGATCGCTGGATTGACATGGATAGCGGCGTCATGGTTCATTTTAGCCGGCTACGATCCGAGCTATCTCGGAAGGATTTACGTCGTGGAGAGCTATGAAATAAGCCCGGCGCATATAGCCACGGCCATAATGGCGATATTCGGGGGGACGCGTTTCATAGCGCTTCTAATGGACTATTTCAACCTCCAGAAATACGATACCGCTTACATAAGCAAGTGGAACGCGATGATCTACGCGGTAGTGATCCTAATAGGGTTAGCCGTCGTGTTTCCATCTTCTTCAGGAGTCATCCTGCCTAGCGACCCGATAAGAATAGCCATACCCGAGAGCCCCGACTCCGCATTCATACCGAGATCCGAGTCCAGCGTCAATCAATTCCTCCAACACTACAACGTGACGCATGTCGCCCTATTCTTCTCGCCGGACTTCGTAAACACCTATGATGGATACAAGCCTCGACAAGATGTCACCAAGTACTTCAGGTTCAGAACTCAACCTAATAGGTGGACCGAGGGAGACGTGCTCTGGCTCGTGAACGAGCTTCATAAAAGAGGAGTAAAAGTGCTGTTGGGAGTTTATTTGAGGGCTGAGGGACCTGTTTACCGGTTCTCCGTTCAAGGGTTCTCGATAGATTGGGTTGAGAAGCATCCGGAGGTAATAGGTCCGAGGAAGCTTCTGCTATTCAACTCGACCATAAAGCTGCCTAAGGGAGAGGTCAGCTACAGCGAATACTTCTCAAATAAAATTGAGAAAATCGTCAGAGACTTTGGATTTGACGGAGTTTATTTAGCTGCTTGGGATGATTGGCGAGTAAACGGGAAAGGCGTCGAGCACGTCGCCCCCCTCCTCGGAGATCTACGCGGCAAAATTAATGAGCCTATATTCATAGAAGGACCTGACACCTTCAACTACGAAGTCATCAACGATCTTTTAGATAGAGCTGACTACGTCGTCTTGAAGACGGCTCCCTTGGTGAACCAGCTCTACTACGGAATGAGCGACAACATCTCGGTAACCGGGTATGAGAAAGACCTCGCGGAGCTCCTCGGCCACGTACCCGAAGACAAAAGAGATAGAATTCTATTCAGCGCCTACACCTTCAGCTTCGTGGATGGATGGGTCAACCCGGCTTTCGAGCTTCAGACCGAGGTTCAAAAGTATTCTGAGGTGGGGCTGAGATCTGGATACGCGATCTACTATGCTGATCGATATGCTCCATACAAGATAACTATCCGCTGATGAGAAATGTTTAATGTCCATTGTTTTCCCTGTTTCTGAGAGAGAATTGAATGAGGAATGGTTTAGGGCGAGTGAACTCGAGGTCGAGGGAAAAACCGAGGAAGCGATGAAAATTTACTTGGAAATCGCGGAAAGAGAAAGCGATCCAGCCTTATCCGCCCTCAGCATGCTGTCTGCCGCAAAATGCGCGGTGAAACTCGGCAGAATGAATGAAGCCTCAGAGCTCTTTAAAGCCGCCGGAAAAATGTATGAGAAACTCGCGGAGAAGGTGAGGGAAAGTTCTCCCGATCTTTCGGAGTGGGCGCGGGGGATGGCCATAAAATGCTATCAGCTGGCCGGAGAAAAATAACAGAAAAAGACTATTCGGGAACCCGCCTCCATTTAGCGACTTGGGGATAGATTTTCCCATCTCTCGTGAAGCGACCTGAGCCGAGGTATATTTCCCCGTGCTTTGCGACGACGTATTTGCTGGTGTATTTTTTGGGGCTCGTGATCGGGGAGGCCTTCATCCATTCTTCAGCAGCGGCTTCATCGAGCTCTATCACGTTTTTCTTTATTTCTCCGTCGAGGAGCTGGGTTCCTTCAATCGATAGGACGACGTCTCCCTTGGATAGCTTAGCTACGTAGAGCCCTATCTGCTGAACCTTTCTAAGCCTCTTCGCGAGCTCTAAGGTCTCCTTGGTCGCTGCCCGTATTCTTCCCTGCCCCGCCTTGATGAGCACCAAGCCCTCGAAAGCGTTTTCGACTCCATGCTGACCCTTCAATCGCTCCAGAAGATACCGCTTCTCCGTCGGACCCAGCGGCTCCATCTCCAGCCCTCACCTCCTCTTAGCTATCTTCGCTATATAGAAGCCCTCCGCCCAGTTATCGTAAGGCATTATTCGCGCGGTCTTCTCCAAGTCATCTCTAAACCTCAACCCCATGTACTCCACCACGCCGCGCCTGAACTTCAATCCGGGAAGCTCTAACGGCTCTATGACCGCGTCCTCCCTGTTCTCGAGGAGATAGTTGACGACGAGCTCGTTTTCCTCGACCGTTAAGGTGCAGGTTGAGTAGACGAGAATGCCTCCGGGCTTCAGGCAGTCGAAACCCGAGAGGATTAACCTTTGCTGCATCTTGCTGAGCCTTTCCGGGATCTTCGCGGACCAGTTCCTCGCTATCCCCCAGTTCTTGCTTATTATTCCGAGGGAGCTGCATGGAGCGTCGATTAAGACCTTGTCGAAGAGCTCTCTCGCGAATCGGTGGTATCTCCTTCCATCGGCGAGGGTTATTATGGAGTTGAGGACCCCGAATCTCTGAAGATTTGATGAAAGAGCTTTCACCCGCTCATAGCTTATATCGTTGGCCACGACCACTCCCTCCCCCTTCAGCCGCTGAGCGATCTGAGTGCTCTTGCTTCCCGGAGCGGCGCATAGATCGAGAACGGTTTCTCCAGGCTTTGGATCGAGTGCTTCGACGGGAGCCATGGATACGGGGCCTTGGAGGTAGATTAGGCCGAGCATGTGTTCGATTGTTTTCCCGAGGTCTCCGCCTTCCGCGATGTACCCGTGCTTCGCCCAAGGTATCTTTCTAAGCTTGAATCCCTTCTCCTCCAGCCGCTCGACCACGAAGTCTTCGCTCGACTTCAAGGTGTTTACTCTGAGTCCCTCGGGGATCGGGCGCTCATAGGATTCGAGCAGCAGGTTTAGGTCTAGATCCGGGATCTTCTCGAGGTATTCTCTCAAGTCGTCGCTGAGTATTAGCTTGCTCAACGATTTCCCCGGCGACATCCGCGAACGCTTGTTTGAAAAACTTAACCTCGATATTTGGAAAAATTTCTTATAGGGTGGATGGCGCTATTAACGGGTATGGCGAATTACTGGGTCTTCATCGTCAAGAACCACGTCCACATGGGGAAGGTGATCCCCGCCAGAGAAGTTTTAGCTAACAGGGTTGAGAACAAGTTTTGGTCGCTGAGCGGGAGGGCGGCGAATATCAGAAAACTCGATAAGGGTGATAAAGTACTGTTCTACGTTGCGGAGACCCATGAGCGGGGATTCATGGGCAGAGGAGTATTGGCCGGTCAAGCGCATCCGATAACCGATGAGCAGAGATTTCACGTGATAGGATCTCCTTCCATGAGCTTCGACTACGCCGTTGACTTCGAGGAGGCTGAGATGTGGCCTAAGATGATCTCCTTGGATTCCGTCAAGGATAGGATGCCCCTTCTCTTGGGTAGAAAGTTTCCCGCCCGCGTCTTCAGGGGGAGCATAAGGAGGATAACCGAGAGGGATTACGAAGTCGTATTAGAGGCAAAGCAGAAAGCAGTGGAAAAGTAAAGCCTCTACACTATTGGAACAAGCCTCGGTATCGGATTATCCTCTGCTGCCCGCACGGCGTACA
>JAGGVM010000111.1 GCA_021157985.1 Nitrososphaerota archaeon
AAGGAGACTTCAGGAGACATGAGCATTAGGTAGGCCCTGGGGTAAAAATTTAAAGTAAGCCGTTTATCCGGAGTTAGCGTAGGGCCCGTGGCCTAGTTTGGATTAAGGCGGCGGCCTCCTAAGCCGCAGATCGTGGGTTCGAATCCCACCGGGCCCGCATTCTCCCCGAATATCTTTCTATTTGGTTATGTTTTTCCATAATCGTGCTTGATGTCTTTATGGGTTTGAGTCGTTTTGGCAGAATTCTTTTAGTTTTTGTTCTTTTGCTTTTAGGATTATTGTTGAGAAGATCGCTGATAGGATTATTACGGATATTATGGCGGTGTAGGTCTCTGTCGAGATTATCCCATACTTGAGGCCGAAGAGGGCTGAGACTATTCCGAAGGTCAGCCTGAAGTTGAAGGAGGCTCCGACGAACTCCGAGAGAGTTCTAGATGCTTTGCACAGCCTGTTGAAAGCCGCTTTAGACGAGATGTATTTGGATAGGAAGGCGGCGGGGAAAAGTATCAGGGTGAGGAGGATGCTCGCGGAGCTGAAGTTCGAGATCTTCATGAAGGAGCCCGCCTTGAAGAAGAATATCGGGGAGAAGAAAGCGAAGACCATGCCCTTGAGCTTGTCGACGACGACTTCGTGTTCCCCGAGGAGCTCTGAGAAAAGGAACCCCATTACGAACGCCAGGACCGCCTCGCTCACCATGACGTGCTCGGAGAAGAAGAGGAGGGCTAAGAGTATGAAGAGGAGGAACTTCAGCTCTATCTCCGAGAGGTTCTCCCGATATCTCGAGAACAGCCATTTCCCGAGCTTCGGCACATACCACATGAACGCCACCAGAATGCCGAGGAAGAGGAGCGTGATCCAGTCGGGCATAGCGAATATCACCGTTAGGGAGAGCATGCTCCACACGTCTATCAGCATGGCGGAGGAGAGGATTACGTGGCCCACCTGGAGATCGAGTAATCCGCGTTCCTTCAGAACGGGGTAAAGTAACGCGAGGGAAGTCGTGGATAAGGCTATAGCCACTATCGCGGACTTCCTCAGATCAAGGTTGAAAATCAGCATAGAGAGAACGAACAACGAGATGAGGGGAATGAAATAGGCGCATGACGCGAAAGTGATGCTTCTCTTCGCGTATTTCTTCAGCTCCTCCTTGTCCACCTCTAAGCCCGCCAGGAACATGAGGCCGAGGATGCCGTAATTCGCCATGAAATCTATCCAAGGAGAGGAAGTGACGTCGAGGATGTTTCCTCCCACGACGCCGGCGATTATCTCGAGGATCGCCGTGGAAATCCCGAGTTCTAGTGAGAATACGCCGAAGAGAACTATCAGGAGTATTATCCAGAGATCCTGCATTACCCGCACCAAGCCGAGGCTTCCTTATTTAAGTCTGTAATCGCGCGGGCTTTGAAAAGGATGTCTTCTACGCATTCTGGGTAAAAGGTTATATAAACCGGCTCCCAAAAACGATCTAGGTGAGAAACATATGTCTTGGGAGAGTTGGTGGAGGAGGAGATCACCGTTTAGCAGGATATTCGAGGAAATGGAGCGCATGATGAGAGAGCTTGACGAGATGTTCTCAAGATCATTCGAGGAACTAGAACGCGAAGTCCCGAGAAACCTAATCCGAGAAAGAAAAACCGATAGGGGATACATAAGAGAAGTCGGGCCGATCGTCTACGGATACTCGATCACGATAGGACCCGATGGTAAGCCGATAATAAGAGAGTTCGGGAACATAAAGCCGGGTCGTAGACCGGAAATCGTCGAGGTCACCGAGACGAGAGAGCCCTTGGTAGACGTCTATGAGGAGGAAGACGTCGTCAAGGTGGTCGCGGAGGTTCCGGGAGTCGAGAAAAAGGACATAAACCTGAACGCTACCGAGCGGAAGCTGATAATATCCGTCGATAACCCGGAGAGAAAATATTACAAGGAAGTGGACCTGCCCGTGGAAGTGGATCCGCAGTCAGCTAAAGCCACTTACAAGAACGGCGTCTTGGAAGTGGTTTTGAAGAAGGCGGGAAGAGATAAGGGCGTAAAAGTGAACATCGAGTAAAACGGGGAACTTTCTCCTCCTTTTTTATCACATAAGCTCTATTATCGGTATTCCGAGGAGATTTAGAACGTTTGAGAACACTATCGTGAATGCTTTGACCACGGCGAGCCTGAACCTGCGCACATCGCCTTCAGATTGCAGAACCGGGTTTTTCTCGTAGAAGTTGTTGAAGTCCGATGCCAATTGATGCGCGTAATTCGCTATAGGCTTTACCAGCAGGTTTTCGTGGAATTCCGATAGGAGAACGGGTAAATAGGCCATGCGCCTCAGCAAGTTTTTCTCCGTTTCAGATAGTTCTCCATAAGGCTTCGTGGAGAATTCTTCATCCGATTTCTCGAGTATCCTGCAGGCCCTCGCGTAGCTGTATTGGAGATAAGGCGCGGTATCTCCCTCGAGCCTCAGCATCTCATCCGTGTCCAAGACTATGATCTTATCCGTATCCGGTTTTATCAACGAGTATCTGAGAGCCCCTACGGCGATTTTCTCGGCGACCTCCTCCAATT
>JAGGVM010000116.1 GCA_021157985.1 Nitrososphaerota archaeon
CCGAATCGTCAGATGTCTCTTGAGGCCACCGCTGGGAAGAATCCGAGATCGCACGTTGGGAAGATCTATAACCTCATCGCGAGGCAGATCGCTGAGAAGATCTATCAGGAGACCGGGGAAATCGACGAGGTATATGTCCGCGTTCTGAGCCAGATCGGGAGACCTATAACTAAGCCGCTGGTGATCTCTATTCAATACGTCTCCACCGGAGATGTAAACGAGAAAGCGTTCGCAAACGAGGCCGCAGAGATAGCCAAGGACCAGATAACGAAGATCATGGACCTCGAGAAACTAGTCCTGGATCAGCAGGTCATGCTCTTTTAAGCCAAGAACTTATCCAGCCCCTTCTTTCTCTGAAGAATCTCGTGGCAGCGCTTCGGGGTCACGCATCTGAATTCGACTCCATAGGTTTTTAGAAGCCGGGTCGCCGACTTCTGGATTCCAGGCGCCGCGATTATGGCCCTGGGTCTTTTACCGAACTCCTTCTCTATTCCATCTACGTAGCTTAGGAGCTGCTTGATGTCCTCGGTAGTCGCGTTCCTCCTCTTGATCTCAACGACCACCAAGTTCCCCGAGGAATCCACCCCGAAGACGTCGATGAACCCTGACTCCGACACCCTTCTCTCATCCTCGATTGGTTTGAAGCCATCCTCGATCAGCGAGGGCTCCAATAAGATCGCCTTCTTCATCTCCTCCTCAGTCGCGTACATCGCGAACTCCGCTGAGTCGTTCAGCTTAAAGGAGTAAACGTCGAAGACTTCGTGGAAAAGCACTTTGAGAATCTCTTGGGGGCTGGGGCGCCTCGCCTCGATCAGGAGACCGTCTTCCCTGAGCAGTACCTCTATCTTCGATCCTGGAGGCTGCCAATTGACGGGCTCGTATCCGCTCGGCCGATGAACCAAGATGCTTCCGTCCTGCTTTATTATGAGCAGTCTTTCTCCGGGTCCGAGGGTTGACGCGGCTCTTCCCTCGTAGAAGACCTCCATTAAACCCACTATGAGGATTAGCCTCCGAGCCCTGAGGGCTTCCTTAACCAGTTCCTCGGCTTTAGCGAGCTCCATCGATCTCCTCAGCTCTAAGAGTACGGCGCGGAAATTAGTGTTTACTCCTATCTCAGGGTTACCGCTGCTTTCTCCGATACGCCTCCAATGGCCTCGAGAACGCTCTCGACGTCGGCGTCAACTTCTCTCAGCCTCACCCTCCTTAACACCACGTCGGGATCCTTTAACCCATGGCCCGTTATCACGCAGACCGATCTGCTGTCACGGTCTATCAGCTTCTCTCGAGCCGCTTTAATCAAGAAAGCTATTGACGCGGCTGAGGCAGGCTCCGCGAATATCCCCTCCTTCGAAGCCAGGATCCTCTGCGCTTCGAGGATCTCCTCGTCGCTGACGGCGCCTACTCTCCCCCCGGTCTCCCTAACGGAGCGTAGGGCGCGTTTCCAATTCACGGGGTTTCCTATCCGGATTGCCGTGGCGACGGTCTCGACTCTCCCAAACGGCTTGACCTCGTCCGATCCCTTGATGAACGCTCGGTAGATCGGGGACGCTCCCTCTGCTTGGACGCCCATGAACCTTGGAAGCCTATCCGTTAAGCCCAGCTCCTTAAGCTCCTTGAATCCCTTCCAGTAGGCGGTGATGTTGCCTGCGTTTCCTATCGGGATGAAGAGGTTGTCGGGGACCCCTCCGAGCTGCTCGTAGATCTCGAACGCCGCGGTTTTCTGGCCCTCGATCCTGAAGGGGTTTATCGAGTTGAGGAGATAGAAGCGGCGATCCTTGCTGAGCTCCCTCACGAGCCTTAAGCAGTCATCGAAGCCGCCTCTCACCGCTATGACCTTCGCTCCATGGATCACGGCCTGGCTCAGCTTTCCCAACGCTATCTTACCCGCGGGCACCAGTACGACGCATTCGAGGCCTGCTTTAGCAGAGTATGCGGCGAGGCTGCTGCTCGTGTTCCCGGTTGATGCGCAGATCGTCGTCCTTGCTCCGAGCTCGACGGCCTTGGTGACGCCGACGGTCATCCCCCTATCCTTGAACGACCCGGTAGGGTTCTCTCCCTCGTTCTTGCAGTAAACCTCCCTGAGCCCCAGCTCCCGCTCGAGGTTTCTGCATCGTATGAGACCCGTCCCACCCTCGTTCAGGCTTATTATCCTGCTTTCATTCCCGATCGGGAGAAGCTCCCGGTATCTCCACACGCTTAGAGGCCTTTCCTTGAAACTCGTCGAGAAAGGTTTCAGGGCCTCGGCTCGATCGCGCTCGTATTCGACGTCGAGTAAGCCCCCGCATCGAGGGCAGAAATAGATCCGCTCACCGGCCGCATATCTCGCTCCACACTCTATACACCGCAACCGATACTTACTCAGATCAAATTCACCTCTCTTCCAGCTTCGATACCCCGGGCCCCGGCTCGGTTACGTAAACCTCGCAGCCGCAACCTTTCGATTTATAGAATTCCTTAAACGAGCTCGCTAACTTCGAGGCGGATGCTTTCTCGATCACCCCTATCACCGCCGGACCTGCACCGCTTACGGCAACCCCGGCTCCGAGGGCTTCCCCCAAGCTTTTTAGCTCTTCGTAATGCGGTATTATTCCCGCTCTGCTCCTCGCGGGCTCCACTACTACGTCCGCCATCCCGGCCTTTATCATCTCCAAATCTTTTAAGGCCATTCCGGCGGCGAGAACCGAGGCCTTACCGACGTTATGCACCAGATCGGAGATAGAAACCTCCTTCGGAACGACTTCCCTCGCCTTTTTCGTCGACCCCTTCTCGATCTCCGGCAGGGCCACGACCACGGCGATCT
Source organism: Nitrososphaerota archaeon (assembly GCA_021157985.1). Classification (GTDB taxonomy): domain Archaea; phylum Thermoproteota; class Nitrososphaeria_A; order Caldarchaeales; family Wolframiiraptoraceae; genus Wolframiiraptor. Next base: position 2,801 of record JAGGVM010000116.1, read on the forward strand.
CCGACGGCGGATCAATCCCGTAGATTTTCAAAGGATCTCTCGAGGAGACTATCGTGAATCCTCCGTAGATCGCTGGAGCGACGTTGTCGAGATGAGGGACGCCCGCGGAGACGACCTCGCCGAGGGAAGCGTAGTGCACTAAGTCTTCGAGCCCCAAGTTTAGATCGAAGATCTCGTTGACTAGGTATGCGGCCGCGGCGGCGGTTGCTGCGGAGCTTCCGAGCCCGCTTCCAGGCCTGATCCTCTTCCATATTCTGAGCTCAAGCCCTTTGTCGAGGTCGAAGTCCCTGATCATCGAGAGGACAACGTATCCGCCGGTGTTCTCCCGGGGGTCGACAGGAACTTGATAGCCTTCCATGACCTTTATCCGCGCGGTTTTCTCCGGGATCTCAACGGCCTCCACTACGTCATATGGCTCTCTAAGGGCGAGGCCGAAGACGTCGAATCCCGGGCCAAGGTTCGCCGAGGTCGCCGGAGCTCGAACCCTCATCTTTCGGGAAGCGGAACCCATTATTAGAGAAAAGTTTTGCTAAACCTTGATCGACATGTTGTTCACGGTTATCTCGGTCCCCGGGGCCACCGGCCCTATCCTCAGCTCGGTCTCTATCACGCCAACGCACTGCATGCAGATCTCAGACGTCCTCTGAAGCTTCAACGTTATCCTCACCTTTCCCGGAGAATACTCGACCCCGGCGATGACGTGCTGGAAACAGGGGACAGTCGCAGGCTCCCTGAACCGTACCAAGGCGTAGTCTCCGTTGAAGCCTATCAGGCTCAGCTCCGCCGCTGACACTCCGCATTTACCCCGGCTTTTCAAGACCTCGACGGATACCTGGTTCGAGGTGGGAGGACGCGTTATGGAGGAGAGCGTGAAGATGGCCAATCCCAGGCTTATCGAAGCGAGGATCAACGCTGCTACGACGCCGACCCATAGATAAGACCTAGTCATCTTCCCCGATAGAAAACAAGGCGAGGGAAGCAAATAAAGGGAGAGCCCGGGAGGGGATTTGAACCCCTGTGAAGCGGGTCTGCAGCCCGCCGCCTAGCCGCTCGGCCACCCGGGCTAATACTCCAGGGATATACGGCGATATTGGGGTTTTTGAACCTTGCGTAGTTCTTTAAATTCGGGTTGAAAGCGTTTTTACGGGATCTGGGTTGAGAAAGCGTAGGAGCGTGCTGAAGCTTTTAACGAATAGGAGGAGCATCCGGGTCTTCAAGCCGGGTAAGATGCCCGATGAAATCGCGGAAATGATCTTAGAAGCCGGTGTACGGGCTCCGACCTATCTCCAATCCTACAAGATCATCCAAGTAAAAGATAAGGAGGTTAAGGAGAGGATAGCGGATCTCTGCGAAGGCCAAGACGAGCTGATAAAGAACGCGGCCGCCGTCTTCCTGATATGCGCAGACCTCCACAGAACCCGGCGTATGCTCGATCTCCTAGGCCATCGACACGTCCTGAAATCCGATAAGCATCCCGTCGAATCCATGTCGGCGATCATCGACTCAGCGTTCCTAATCGAGAACATGATAATAGCCGCGGAAGCCCTCGGATACGGGTCAACCGTGCTCGACTACCCGCTCGTCAAGCCTAGGGAGTTCGCTAACCTCTTCCAGCTTCCCAAAGGAGTTACCCCCCTCCTCCTGCTCTGCATAGGTGAGAGGGGTGAAGTCCCCCCGCTTAGGCCGAGGCTCCCTCTCGAAGCGGTTCTGAGCACCGACAGATACGAGGATGTTTCGGATGAGATATTGGAGGATTATCTCAGGAGGTTGGAGGACTCGATGAACCGGGAGAACTACGTTAAGAAATACACCGGGCTCGACATGAAGTTCCTCGAATACCTGAGGCTTAGAACCGTTTTAGACGATGCCTCGAAGAAGATCTACGACGCCGTAGAGAAATATCTGAAAGAGAACCTGATGAAGTTCTGAGAAAAGGCAACCTTATTTACTCAGATCGATCTAATACAGATTCGGTGCACGGGAATGACGGATATATCGAGCATCCTATCGAGCTATGCGGAGATCGTGAACAAGATGCTGGAGAAATACGTCCCGAAGAAGGTTGACGAGAGAACGATGACGGAGATCTTCGGAGCCGCTGAATACCGCTACGAACCGGAGTCGATAAACAAGGGGATCTTCGAGCCTTTTTGGGACCTGCTGGAGAGAGGTGGAAAGCGTTGGAGACCTGCTCTCATGCTCATGATCTACGAGGCTCTCGGAGGAAAGATCGAGGAAATCGCCCCGCTAAGCATCATACCTGAGGTCATACATAACGGAACCCTGGCCGTCGATGATGTCGAGGATGAAAGCGAGTTCAGGCGGGGGAAGCCCTGCATCCACAGGATCTACGGAACGGATATAGCGATAAACATGGGGAACTTCATGTACTACTTCCCATTAACGGTCTTAGACAGGGTGGACGTGGGCGAAGAGAAGAAGCTCGCGATACTCGATGAATACGTTAGGCTCATGA
>JAGGVM010000110.1 GCA_021157985.1 Nitrososphaerota archaeon
CCCCCGATCACCCAAACCCTTCCCTCAAGCCTCTTCACCAACCCCTTCTTCACGTCGATCAAGAAGTCCAAGGCTCGGCGAACTCCCTCGAGTTCTGCTCCCTTTATCGCCGGTATACGCGTCTCCCCCGCTCCCGTTGCTATGAAGACAGCGCTATATCCGCGCTTGAACAGGTCGTCCAGGGTTAGGTCGCGGCCCAGCCTCACACCCGTAACGAATTTCACTCCAACTCTCTCCACGACCTCCAGCTCCTCCTTCACGACCCTTGAGGGAAGCCTGTATTCGGGGATCGCGGTTCTCAGCATTCCTCCGGGAGCTTCGCCGGCCTCGAAGACCGTTACCTCATGTCCGAGAAGGCTCAAGTGATAAGCGGCCGTGAGCCCAGCCGGGCCGGATCCTATAACAGCGACCTTGAATCCTGACTTAGCCCTGGCCTTTGGAAGCAGTTTTTCAGGTTTCACGGAGTCCGCTACAGCCCTTTTCACGTATCTTATCTTCACGGCCTCTCCGCTGAGCTGACCTAAGACGCAGGCCTCCTCACAATAACCCACGCAGATCCTCCCGCATACGCCGAGGGTTGGAATGATCCTCAATCCGAGCTTCGTCGCGTCCTCGACCCTACCATCGGCCACAGCTTTCAGGTAGGCGGGAACCGGGAACTTAAGCGGACATGCCTCGATGCATCGGGGTACCTTGCACCTCAGACATCGATTGGCTTCTTTCACAGCTTCCTCGATCCGGATCATGGGAACGACTTCGGCGAAGCTCAACCGCTTTTCTCTCGAGAGCTTCTCGGCGTGAATCTTGACCTCCAGCTCCTCCGGAAGACCGCTCCCCTCCTTCCTCAATATTTCCATGAACCTCTCGTAGAACTCCCTCCGCTCCCCCTCATCAAGCTCCTCGACCGCGAACCTCGCTATAGGCTCAAAAGACGCCTTATCCAGCTCCCTTAGCTCGAGCTCTCCGGGGACGCGCGACCGCTCTAAGACCCGCTTAACCTTCTCGAAGAACCTCAGATCCGAGAAAGGCCCTCCAGGGGAAAGAAGGTCGGCGAACCTCACCCTCCCCTTATTGCGCCTGGTTCTTACGTAAATCTCTTCTCTACCAAGTCCACGGAGCTTCCTAGGAAAGTTCAAAGATTAAATAGCGGCTGAGAGCTCGGATGAGGGAGACGGGTCAAGGAAAACCGGTGCGCCGGAGATGCCTAACTGGGGTTACTCGGTCAAGGAACTGGATGAGGCTCGCTCGGTCAAGGCCAGCCTTAGGGAGATCGATGTGTCTCCGAAGTGGTCGAGAGAGGTCTGCAAGGCCATAGTGGGCCTAACGATCCCGGAGGCCAAGAAGCTCATGGAAGACGTCATAGCGATGAAGCGGATGATCCCCTATAGGAGGTATAAGAAGAAGCGGGCGCATCACGCCCAGACGAGGGGGCCAGGAGGATACCCCGTCAAGGTCGCGAGATATATGCTGAAGCTCTTGGAAAGCTTGGAGGCCAACGCGGACTTCAAGGGATTAGACGCCGACGAGGTCGTGATAACCCACGCAGTCGCCCATAAGGGGAGGAAGATCAGGAAATACATCGAGCGGGCGTTCGGCCGGGCGACTCCCTACGATAAGCAGCTCGTCCACATAGAGGTAATAGGTGAGGTGAAGAGCTAGATGTCCTCGACCAAGAACATACTCCAAAGCAAGCTCAAGAAAGCCGAGATACATGAGTACCTGGCCGAGAGGCTGAAGGACGCGGGCTTCGGAGGAGTCGACATCTTCTTCACGCCGATGGGAACCAGGGTCACGATCTACGCCATGAGACCTGGAAGGGTCATAGGATCCAGGGGCAGAACGATAAAGGAGATCTCGGAGGAGCTCGAGAAGAGATTCGGGGTCGAGAACCCCAACGTCACGGTCGCGGAGATAGAGGTCCCGGAACTAAATCCCCAAGTAATGGCCCATAGGATCGCCTACTCCCTTCAGAGGGGCGTGAGACATCGGAGGGTTGCCTTCTGGGCGCTTAGGAGGATCATGGAGGCGGGCGCGAGGGGCGTTGAGATCGAGATAAGCGGGAAGCTCACCTCCGCGAGGCATCGGACCGAGAAGTTCTCCGCCGGGATAATGCCTAAGTCGGGAGACCTCGCCCTCAAATACGTCAAAGTCGGCAAGGCTTCGGTCCTCTTGAAGACCGGGGTCTTCGGGGTGAAGGTCAAGATCTATCCGCCTGACGCGCCTATGCCCGAGGAGGTTAAGGTGGTCGAGATGGAGCCCGAGAAAGGCCAGGAAGGGGAGGGAGCTGAAAGTGGTGAAGGAGCTCAGGGAGCTTAGGGAGAAGAGCAGCGAGGATTTGATCACGGAGCTCGATAGGCTGCGAGCTGAGCTCGTCTTAGTCAGGAGCAGGACGGTCGCCGGAGGAGGTCTTGAGAAGACGGCTCAGGTCAGGAACATTAGGCGTAGGATCGCCCGGATCCTGACGATCCTCAGGGAACGCGGAATAAAGCTCTGATCTACTTCAATCTCTCGAGAACTATCGCGGGGCATACACGCGTAACGCCCTCGGTCTTCTCAATCTCCTCGATGAACCTCGCGAATTCTTCATCGCTTCTGAACCAGCATTCAGCTATGAACATGTGGTCTCCGCTCGTCGAGTAGAGCTCCAAAACCTCCCGCTTTCCTTTGAGCTGGTTCATGATCCTCACGTAATGCTCCGGGGTTACATCCAACCCCAGGAAAACCTGAACCGCGTAGCCGAGCTTCTTCGGATTGACGTCAACGGTATATCTCCTGATCACGCCCTTCTCCTCGAGCTTCTTCACCCTCTTCCTCACGGCGGCCTCGGTCACTCCGAGTATTCTCGCTATCTCGATGTAGGGCTTCCTCGCGTTCTCCAGCAATATCTTTACCAAGTCTTCGTCCGATATTCGAACCATAACATTTAATATTTCGACTACTATAAGTAATTTATGTGGATAGAGAGGTGCGTATTATGGAACAATCTAGGATCCCCCTCTTGGGGGAGAAGGTCCCGAGTTTCGAAGCCCAAACAACGCATGGAAAGATAAGGTTCCCGGAAGACTATAAGGGGAAGTGGGTGGTCCTCTTCTCCCATCCAGCGGATTTCACGCCCGTCTGCACAAGCGAGTTCGTCGCTTTCCAGAAGCGCTATGAAGAGTTCAAGAAACTTGGATGCGAGCTAATAGGCCTGAGCATAGACCAGGTCTTCAGCCACATAAAGTGGATCGAGTGGATAAAGGATAAGCTGAACATCGAGATCGAGTTCCCGGTGATCGCGGACGATCAAGGCAAGATAGCGAGCCTCCTCGGAATGATCCACCCCGGAAAAGGCACGAACACGGTTAGAGCGGTCTTCGTAGTCGATCCTAAGGGAATTCTGAGGGCCATGCTCTACTATCCGCAGGAAGTCGGAAGAAACATGGATGAGATCCTGAGGCTCGTGAAAGCCCTTCAAGTCTCGGATGAAAACGGAGTCGCCATGCCCGCGAACTGGCCCGACAACGAGCTGATAGGAGACAAGGTGATAATCCCGCCCGCCAGCGACATAGAGACCGCGAGGAAGAGAACCCAGCAATACGAGTGTTACGACTGGTGGTTCTGCTACAAACCGCTTAAATAAGCTGAGAAAGAAATTAAGGACGCATGAAAACATGAAAGGTAAAGAGATAATCAAGCTCGATGTAAACGAGCTTCTAAAGCTCCTGAACAAAGCCCTCGCAGACGAATGGCTCGCATATTACCAGTATTGGGTTGGATCCAAGATAGCGGTCGGCCCCATGCGCGACGCCGTCGCGAGAGAGCTCGCAGAACACGCAGGAGAAGAGCTTCAACACGCCGAGATGCTCGTGAACAGGATAATCCAGCTCGAGGGAAAACCCCTGCTAGATCCGCGGAGCTGGTTCGAGGAAACGAACTGCGGCTACGAGGTGCCCGAAGACCCTTCGGTCGAATCGCTTCTCAAGCAGAACATCAAGGGAGAGCGGTGCGCGATAGACGTCTACAACAAGCTCCTGGAGCTTACGAAGGATAAGGATCCGATAACGGCTAAGATCGTGCTCGAGATACTCGAAGACGAGATAGAGCATGAGGCAGACCTCCAATCCCTTCTAGAAGACTTAGAGAAGGCTAGAAGATGACCCAGCGGCTTCAAGTCTACA
>JAGGVM010000149.1 GCA_021157985.1 Nitrososphaerota archaeon
ATACCCCGCTTAGATGACGGAATGCTAGAGGCAAGCCAAGCGGAGTACGCGGGATTCGAGAGATTCGCTATCAAAGTGGAAACCCCTAGTATGAGCATGTATTCGGTTAAGGTCCGGGTAAAGGCCATCAATACCAGTAAAGGAATGAACGCTATCAAGCATCCGAGTATCAGCGGTTTCTCACCGACCTTGTCCGCGAGCCATCCACCCGGAATCTGGGAAAAAGCGGTCGCTACGCCCCATCCGATGGAGAAAACCAACCCCATTTCGAGCGCCGAGACTCCTAGAACGTACAATGGGTAAACAACGAAGAGCGTTGCGAGAACGCCGTTTCCCAACCCATTCAACAGCTCAACCAACACGAAGAGAGAAAGCGAGCGCTTATACTTCCTATCATCAACATAGCTCGAATCATCTGTTTTCGCTTCCCCGGTTTCCCGCCGACCCCGCTCATCTCCCGGCTCCGGGATCAAAAAAGAAGCTATTAATGCGGTGATTGCGATGGCCAGCGCTACTAAAAAGGGAAAACGCTCGTCGAAAGCATCGGATAAGAACCCTCCAAGGATCGGGGCAGGTATCTGACTTAAGGTCCAAGAGAGATTGAAGACGCCGTATGCCGTGGACATCGATGTAGCTGGAATGATATCGGCGATCAGCGCGCTGAAAGCCGGTATTGAGAGCCCCATCGCCACGCCGCTTACCAGCGAGCCCGCCACCAAGTAATAGTAATTCTTTGAGAAATAGTAAAGGATGAATGATATCGGGAATATCAGGGATGATGAGATTATGAGGAAGCGTCTACCCAGCTTATCGGCGAAAATCCCTCCGGGAATGTTCGTCAAGGTTTTCGCTAGGTTAAAGACCGAGTTCAGCAAGCCTATCATAGCGACTGAAGCCGCCTCATCCGCCGCGAAGGCCTTCACCAGGTAGGGGATCACCGGCTCGACCAGAGAAAAAGCGAACACTGCCAAGAAAACAAGGATCCATACTAATGTGAATAGAGCTATCGAGCTGCCGAGAACCTTCTTTAGATGACCCAAAGAGAAGCGACGCAACGCGGATATTCGAATAGTCATTGATTATTTAATTATTTTCCACAACATCTTTTATCCAAGTATATTCAGGTATTGTTTGAATCAAATGACTACTAAAAACAGATGTAAGATCTATACAAAACATTCAAAACACGACTTATCTTTGAAGCAGCATTTGAAATAACGACATCAGGGTTGGCTGGAAAAACCATTAGGTTATCCGATTTTGAGGGAAAGACCTATTTTCCTGGAGCCTAGGTCGCCGCTTTGCGGGCACATGCTAAAATCGCTCCGATTATCAAGGACTTAGATAAAGTCGTCTTCACGTTGATTATGCTGGCGGGAGCCTCCGATGAGACCTCTAAATCCACGTTATGGACCGAATACGAGCATTTTTCAGAAAATACGGGGTTACCGTCACCTCGATAGCCAGGTTCTTGGACGGCGAGACCTCCGAAGAATCGCTTATAGAGGCGCTTCAGAGGCTCTGAAAGGCTGCGCGGGGCGAAGAGTTAAAAATATTTAAAATTTGGGATTATTTAACTCAAGGCGATCAGGAAAGAGCCTGGGGCAGCGTGATCAGATGAGCTTAAGCCTTAGAGAGCGGCTGGAGCTTATAAGACAAGGCGTACTTCGAGGCTATATCATCCCAGGATTAGAGGAGAGAGGATACATGGTTTCAACTTGGAAGAGGCCCATATCTCTCGAGGACATGGTTCTCAAAGACGGGACCTGGAAGCCCATTTACACGAGGTTCACGAGCTGGGAGACGTACGCCAAGGACCACCCCCTCTACGTATACTTCAACACCTTCTACGGAGACGTATACGAGAAAGCCTATAGAAACTGCTTCGTCGAGTTCCTCCTCAACGTCAAGAACCTCAAGCTCTCCCCAAAGCTCATAGGAATCTTCACGAGGCTCAACCTCCCCGGAGGAGGCTACTACTGGAAGCATCGGATCTCGATCGACCTGAACTTCCCCGACACGTGCATAAAGGAAATCGACGCGACCTACGACGAGCTCCTCATACTCCTCGACAAAGAGGGAGTCCTAGAGATACTCGAAGAAGCATAAAGATAAATCAGAGAAAGAACGAACAAGGGCTGGGCGATGAAGTCTCTCGCCTCCTGATAGGTGATGAGCGGGAATACCCCTGAGCCCAAAAATCTTTAAACAAGGCATCCAAGCGAATATACAAGGGTGTGATGAAGACTTACCCGGCTGACTCTCCGGGTGAGGATGAGAGGGTCAGCTGACCTCCGCTCAAATTTAAATTCCCCACCTTTCCAAGGGAGAAGGGAAGGAAGTTGATAATCCCGGTTAAGAAGCTGCTCATCGTGGTTCTCAGAGACAGGGAGAGGACTCTATTGAGAAGGCTCGGGGAGCTCGGGGTAATTCACCTGAAGAGGCTTGGGGAGGAGGATGCGAGGCGATTCGTCGGAACCGAGATCGAGAAGATCAGAGAACTCGAGAAGCTATATTACAAGTTCATAGAGCTATTGGGGGCGCTCAGCAGGCTTGGAGTCGAAGAGGATGAGAGAGAACTCTATGAAAAATACGTCGAACTCAAGAAGAGGCTAGACCACCTACTCGCCACGGAGGCGGAGCTTAAGAAAGCCCTAGAAGCGGTCAAGGCGTTAGCCGAGCTCGGTGAAGAAGAGTTCCCTGAGGAAGCGGAGTTCTCGGATATAGTATTTGCGATAGGAACTCTCCCAAGGAAAATGGTTGAAACGGTTAAGAGGCATCTGAGCGGAGACCCCGTGGCCATAGAGATTAAAGACCTCTCGAAGGATGAGGCATTAATCTATTTGGTGGGAATGATCGAGGTAAAGGAGAAGCTAGACGAGCTCTTGAACACTCTTCCCTTTAAGAAGATAAAGCTCCCCGAGAACATCCCGAGAGAATGCGATAAAGCCCTAACAGTTTTAGAGGAGGAGATCAGGAAGATCGAGAACGAGGTGAAGATCGTTAAGGGCGAGCTTGAGGAGCTCAAGAAACCCTTAACAAGCTTCGTGAGCGAAGGCGAAACCGGGTTAAAGACCCTTAAATCTCTTCATAATAGCTTCAGCAAGCTTCAAAGAGAACTCGCCGTTCAAACACCTCCCAGAGGAGAAGAACCCAAGCTAACCGAAAAAGAGATCGCGAAAATCATCGAGGAGACAAGTAAGCGCCATGAAGCCCTTAAAGAGCAGATGAGCAGACTACTCGAAGAGAAGAGAAAATTAGAGGAACTTCACGCATTACTGGAGGAATTAGAAGCTGTTAGAAACGAGGTCCCAGAAGCCGGAGAATTTGAAAACATAGCTTCGATAGTGGGTCTCATAAGCAGAGAGGGGCTCGAGGGATTTCGAAGGATAGCCGAATCCGAGCACATACTATACGAGAAGGATGAATTGAAAAGCGGGAGAATACTCTTACACGTGGTATGCCTCAGGGAGCAGTGTCGAAGCGTGCTTAACCAGCTAAACGCGTTAGGGTTCAAAAACATCGAAGAGATGAGAGGTCTCCCCAGGAACCTGCGAGAAGCCAGAGAAATCGTGCTCAGGAGGATCGCCGAACTCGACTCGAAGATAGAAAAACTACGAGGAGAACTCGAGGAGCTTAGAAGGGACTTCGCCTCTAAAGCCGGAAGCATCATGCAGTTTCTCAGGATTAACCTGAAGCTAGGTGAAGCACTGCTGAACACCTTGAGAAGCGAGAACATGAGGATAATCCAGGGATGGGTTCCCGTAGATAGATTGGACCACCTCGTGAAAGAACTGGAGCAATTGAGGAAGCAGTTCCGCGGAGCCCTGCTATACGAATTGGAGGACCCTAAGCCCGGCGAAAAATTCCCCACATCTTTGAAGAACCCGAAGGTCTTCAGGATTTTCGAGAGCTTAATCGCCCAATATGGTTGGCCCGGGCCCGGTGAAATAGATCCGACGATAATCTCCGGAATCGTGTGGATGATAATGTTCGGGGTTATGTTCCCTGACGCCGGCCACGGACTCGCGATAATGGCTTTAGGAGCGTTCTTCGCCTATGTTTTCAAAGGGAAGGTTCTGGGAATGAACTCGGAGAAGCTGGGAAAGATCATGATCGGGCTCGGCGCGTTCGCCACAGTTTTCGGACTGCTCGTCGGCGAGTTCTTCCTAATCGAAGTCACGCCTCTTTTCCCGGGTCTGAGAGCGGGGTGGATAGAGAACCCGAACGACGTCCTTTGGCTGATCAAGATAGCGATATTCTTCGGGGCGGCGCAGATAATCTTAGGAATGAGCATCGCGACCTTAAACCACTTGAGAAACGGGGAAAAAGCGGAGGCGATATTCGGGGAAAACGGCCTCGCGGGCATAATAATGTTCGCGGGATTCCTCTTGACGGCGTTCTACTTCGTCGGGATAACTGTTATTCCAGGGGTCTTGAAGATCCCAGCTCTAGGGATAAACGTGCTCACTCATTGGCCTTTCTTCCTAATGCTAGCGGGTATGGGCATGATGGCTGTAAAGCCGTTCATCACGAAGGAGCCCGTATCGCTTAGTCTGGGAGGACTATTAGAATCCGTCACCGCATTTATGGCTAACACGTTCTCCTATACTAGGATAGCCGGGTTCGCGATAGTCCACGCAGCGCTCGCCATGGTGGTTCACAGGCTCATGGAAGCCAACCTCATCATGGGAATCGGAATGGGGCTGATATTCCTGAACCTATTCGCTCTCACCATAGAGTTCTTAGTCTGCGTGATCCAGGCGCTCAGGCTTCTCTACTACGAGTTCTTCACGAAATTCTACGAGGGAAGGGGCTTCCCGTACAGGCCCTGGAGACTCTGAAACAAGGTTAATTAAGAACGTGATACCATTCACGCTCGGGCGTGAGCATGGCAGCTAAGAAACTACTCCCAGTTTTATTGGCGCTATCCCTGCTCTTAGTCGCTAACGTGTTCCCCGCGGTAGCCGCTGAAAGAAATCAGGAACTTACTTTACCCGCGGCTGAAGTAGAGTCCTCTAAGTTCATCGCGATGGCCGTCGTCGTAGGTATAACATCAACAGCAGCAGCTTACGCGGTCGCAAAGGTCTCGGTCGCCGCCTTGGCAGCGGCCTCCGAGAGACCGGAAATAATCGGAAGAAGCCTGCTTTTCGCGGGGCTGGCCGAGGGAATCGCTATCTACGGGTTGCTGGTCGCGTTCTTAATCTGGATAACCTAAATCGCATCCCTTTACAACTTTTTACAGAAAACTAAGACGGGTACATGCATTAGATAACGTTATTTACCCGTGTTTCTCTTATTTCGCTGTGGGAGCAATATTCGCGGAAAATAGGAAGCGTAAAATCGTAAAGATAATTGGACTATATTTCGCCGTGCTAGTGGCTTTACAGATTGTGGCGATAACCTTCGTGTTCTTCCACGAGCCGAGCTTTTATAAGGGAGTCCCGGTCATGATCTTCATCGGCACGGTCTTACCCGCTCTCCTCGCGTTCTTATTCGCCAGGTTCGTGAAGATCTCTTAAGGCTTCGAGAGTATTAAG
>JAGGVM010000133.1 GCA_021157985.1 Nitrososphaerota archaeon
CTCTCAGGCCTGGGAACCGCCTTCTCCTCCTACTGCTTCGCCTCGATATTCCTCAGCCCCGCGCTCTTCACGCCCATGAGCCTAGATCTCCCGAGCCTAATCATCCTCGTCTTCCTCGGGGGCTTCAATACGGGGCTAGCCGTAACCCTCTACTTCCACGGCCTCGGCCTAATCGAGGCCCAGCGGGCGGTGGTCTTCACCTATCTCGAGCCCCTGAGCGCCGCCTGCTTCGGCTTCGCGTTCTTAGGCCAGGTTATGGGCTTATCCGCGGTCCTCGGGGGAATATTAATAGTCGCCGCGGGCTTCTTGGTGGCAAGGTCTTAGACCCCGAATTTATCGAGCTTCTTCCTCACCTTCTCCGCCGCGCCTATCTTGAACCCTGCCTCGAGCTTCTCCGGCTCCTCCTTCTCCTCGGTCTTCCGCTTCACGAAGAGGGCGCACCGTCCGTCCGGAAGCAGCTTTCTCTGAACGCAGTAGGCATAGGGGCATTTATAGCCTATGCACGGCGCGTTTACCCAATTACACCACGGCGGATCCCGCTTATAGTCTAGAGCCCTCCTCCCACATCTGAAGTACCTGCATTTTGGGTTGCATATAGGCGTCGGGTTCCGGCTGAGAGTCCACTGAGGCTTCTCCTCATCCCTCGCCTTACTCGGCTTCAATGACTCTCGCTAAAAGGCTCCTCCACTCTTTATTAGCCTTTTACCCTTGAGGCCCTGTATAGGATGAGGGCTGCGGCCGCCATTAATGCTATGATCAGGGAGCTGATTGCGATGGCGATCTGCTCGAGTGGGAGGAGTCCTCCGAGCTCGACGTAGTCGGGCAGCCTAACGACCCTCGAACCCGGCCCGTCGGCGTAGAAGCTTTCTCTCTGAACGAGTTTTCCATCGGGTGCGTATACGTCGCATTGGAGTTGGGCTGGATGCGGTAAGACGAGTTCAACCGGTTTTCCTTCAAGCCTTCCGGCGAAGAGCTCCTTGGATCCGGCGAAGACCTTGAGCTCAGCGGATTTCACGGGGTTTTCGAAGGCGTCTTTGACGATTATCTTGAAGGGGAAGTTTATGTCCGCGAGCTTCAGCTCCATCGACTCCTCCTTCACCTCGATTAACTTCGAGTAGACCGGCTCACCGTCTTTGATGACTTTAAGCTCGTATGGACCATAGAATATCTTGAACTCGGCTACACCCGCCTCGTTCGTCGATGACTCGTACTCCTTTCCAGTCAGGTCGTCGACGAGGCTTACGCCGTAATTCGCGAGAGGCTTCTCCTCGAAATCCACGAGCCTTATCCTAACCACGTTTCTCCTGGCCTGAAGCTCAACCGATTCCTCGGGATCTTTAACCTCGAGTTCCGCCTCAGCTATCTCGACTCCAGCTCTCCTGGCCTTTATCTTGTAAGTTCCAGCCTGCGCCTCTCCCGCGCTGAGGGGCACGTTGTCGAAAACGACCACCCCATCTTTCCCCGTCTCCTTCGAGGCGAAGTCCTCGGCGAGCTTATTACTCAACGATACCTCGACTTTCTCGACGGGCTTCCCATCCTCATCCACGACCTTGACCTTCAGCCGGGCTAGGTCGGCGATCAGGGTCAGCGACTGACTTTTCGTTAAGCTTCTCTTTTCGGAGTAGATTGTGATCTCTCCTCCAGGAGTCGTCATCAAAACATCTATTCTGTATTCTCCGATCGAGGACACGGACGATGAGGGAACGTTGTCGAAGGCGGCGGTTCCGTTTCCAGCTCTCTTGACCGCGGAGAACTCGCCAGCCGAAATCTTCACCGTAACCCCTGGAACGCTCACTCCCTCCAAGTTCACGACCGTAAGCCTCAAGCTGATCAACGGAACCCTTAACTGCTCCGAGATTTCAGGTCGATCTACCTCCAGCTTCTCCGCGTAGATCAGAACCTTATCGAGCTTCACCTCCAACCTGTAGGGTCCGACTCCCCCGAGCTCGCTGTATGGAACCTGATCGAACACCGCTGTCCCATTTTTATCGGTCTTAGACGACGTATAGTATCCGCTGCTGTTGAGGGCGACGCTGAGCCCTGAAACCGGTTCGCCGTCGAGGTTCACGATCGAGATCTTTACCTCCGCAATGAGCGCGGTTAAGGTCACTTCACGGGTTTCAGGAACCCTCACCTTCTCCTCCGCCAGTGTTATGTTCCCCCTCTTCACCCTCGCCACGTATTCTCCAGGCTCCAAGTGCTTGAACTCCGCGTAGCCCGTAGAGTTGGTTATGAAGCGCCGCGTCTCCGTCCCCTTGATTAAGTGAACCTCAACGCCTTTCAGGGGCGCTCCGAGCGGGTTTACAACGTGGATCGCGAGAGATGCTTCTGCCTGAGCTAATGCGGTTTGAGCGACGGCCGATAGGCTTAGGATCAGGGCTGAAATAACTAGGAGAACCATCAGCTTTCTCATCGATCCTTCACCGCGTGTCCCGAAGCCTTGATTGATGGCCTGGAATGTAGTTCCTCAGTAAAAAACTGTGAGCTTCTCGGAGGGTGTCCTTAGCCGTCTTGAAGGTCAGCTTCCTCAAAGCGTTCTCGTAGTCCAGCCAGATATAGCCGACGTGCTCGTAGGAGAGCGTGACGTCCTTCGTCGGCGACCTCGCGAGATAAAGTATGACCGTCTTCCTCACCAGCTGCCTCGACTTTCGGTAGAAATACCTGATCACCCTCCTAAACCCCGGAATTATCTCGATATCCTTTATCCCCGTCTCCTCCCAAACCTCCCTCCTCACGGTGTCGAGCTCGCTTTCCCCGGGCTCGATAGCGCCCTTCGGGAAATCCCAGTGACCGGCCTCGTAGTGAAGCAGCAAGTACTCGATCAATTCATTCGAGTAGAATAGGACAGCCCCGGCCGAAGTCTCCTGAAGCATTCCGCACACCCTCTCCGAAAACCAAAATCAATTTAAGGGGAAAGAGCTTAAATATCCTAACTTCCCCATACGTCGAACCGAATAAACCTTTATCTAATTCGGAGTTTCCGCCCTCGGAAAACCCCGCTCAAAAAGCCTTTAAGAGATGCTCAAGTCTCATCTAATCGGGCGAGGGAGAGCTGAGCGAGGAAGTGGAAAAATCCGTAGAAGAACTCCTGAAATCCGCTGAGGAAAACTTGGTGAACCGCACGGCCATCGACATACTGAAGGCGTTGGTCCTCCTCTATGGATCGGCTTGGGAAACCGACCTGAAGGACGCGCTAATGGGGTTATGGGCCGTGAGGAACATGGGGCTGATGGAGATCGGGGAAGCCGAATCCGCTCTTCCGAAAGCCGAGAAACTGCTCGTCGAAAAAGGGTTAATCAAAGTCGAAACGAGGTATAAATCCGATCTGGGAAGCCGGAAGCCGATCGAGGAAAAGTTCTACTCAACGGATCACCTCTTCACGCTGCTGAGAATCTTCGGCGGAGACATAGAACTCGACAAGCTAAGATTCCAAGCACAACAATAACGACGTATTCAATCAGCTCGTGCAGAATCCTTGTCCACTTCTAATGATGTTCATTAAGGTATATTAGTGATGTCTGATAAAAAACGCTAGAAGGCGAATTATGGGTAAACTGATCATCGTGTCAAATAGGCTGCCTATAAGC
>JAGGVM010000156.1 GCA_021157985.1 Nitrososphaerota archaeon
AAGTTCAGGATCCAGCTCCTCGGGAGAATAAACAAGGTCGCACCGATAAGGCCGAGGTTCAGCGTCAAGAAGGATGAATACGAGAAATGGGAGAGGCAGTATCTTCCGAGCAAAGACGTTGGAATACTGATCGTGACCACGAGCCAGGGAGTAATGTCGCATAAAGAGGCGAAGGAGAAGGGGATAGGCGGAAAGCTCCTAGGCTACGTCTACTGAGCATCTCTCCCAAGCTCGAAAAAGGGGAGAAAAAGCTAACTCTTATCCCATTTTAGGAAAAGCGATAAACATGTCCGGAGACGTAAAGAAGAAAGTTTTAGAAAGCATTAGAGCCGAGGAAGTCATCGAGCTCGCTGGAAAGCTCATCAAGATCCCGAGCGAAAACCCTCCGGGAGACACGGGAGAAATAGCTTCCTTCATCAAAGACTATCTCGGAGAAGTTGGAGTCGAATCAGAGCTCCACGAACCCGTTAAGGGAAAGATCAGCTTAGTGGCCAGGATAGGCGGAGGCGGGGACAAAGAGCTCGTCCTCAACGGGCACATGGACGTAGTCCCAGCGGGAGACCGATCTAGATGGAGCTTCGACCCGTTCTCAGGCGAGGTGAGAGACGGCTACATACTTGGAAGGGGGTCATCCGACATGAAGGGAGGCTTGGCGGGCGCGATCTACGCCTTCAGAAAGCTCGTGGAATTCGAGAAAGAGCTCGCGGGAACCCTCACCCTCGCATGCGTCGCCGACGAGGAGACCGGGGGAGAGAACGGGGCTGGATACCTGGTCTCGAAGGGTATCGCGGTCGGCTCAGCCGTATTAATCGCGGAGCCCACGGGCATGGAGTTCGTCGACGTCGGTCAGAAGGGAACCTTCTGGGTGAGGATAACGGTTCACGGGAAACCCGTTCACGGGAGCCTCGCCCCCTTCGCGGGTGAGAACGCGATCCTGAAGGCCGCCGACCTGATGAAAGAGCTTCTCTCGGTCACGGAGCTCAGGCCGAAGCTCTCGGAAGAGATGAGGCGGGTCGTCGAGGAATCTAAGCCCATGGTGGATAAGCTCGTCAAGATGAAGGGGATGGGGAAGATCCTGGATAGGCCTACCATAAACATAGGGATCATAAAGGGTGGAACGAAGATAAACATGGTTCCAGAGCGATGCGAGATAGACGTCGACACCCGAGTCCCGGTGGGCATGAAATCCGAGCAACTAGCCGAATACGTCCAGAAGATAGTCTCGAAATACGGCGGGGAGATCACCTACCTGGAGCGAAGCGAGCCGAACTTCACGTCCCCGGACTCGGAGATCGCTAAGCTCGTGGCGGAGAACGCTGCCCAGATCCTGGGCTTCAGGCCTAAGCCGCTTATAGAGTGGGCTTCAAGCGATGCGAGGTTCTATAGGGCTAAGAACGTTCCAACGGTTCATTACGGGCCAGGTGAACTAGACCTCATCCACGGGTACAATGAGCGGGTGAAGGCGGAAGACGTCGTGAAAGCCGCGAAGGTCTACGCGGGAACGGCGGTCGACTACCTGAGGCCGGGAGCGTAGTCTTAAATAGTGATTAATCCGCGAACACCTAGAGCCAGTCTCCGAGGTAAGGGAAGATTGAGCGATCAAGCCGCCGAGGTGGAGGCCATGCCTCTCCAGGAATACGTTAGGGAGATCGAGGTCCCCGAAGACGTCCAAGTCGAGATAAGGGGAGAATCCGTGATCAAGGTCAAGGGAAAGCTCGGAGAGCTTGAGAAGGACCTCAGCCACGCCGACGTAACGATCGAGAAGGACTCTAACGTCATCCGCGTCAAGTTCCTCGGAAAGGGAAGGAAAGCCGAAGCCCTGATAGGCACGATAGCGTCGATAATCAGGAACATGATCACCGGGGTGAGGGAGGGGTTCACCTATAAGATGAAGATCGTGGCCTCGCACTTCCCGATGTCGGTCAAGGTTCAGGGAGACAAAGTCTTGATCGAGAACTTCATAGGAGAGCGAACCCCGAGGATAGCGAAGATAGTCGGATCGGGGACGAAGGTCGAGGTAAGGGGGGACGACGTAATAGTCAAGGGAATCGACAAGGAAGCAGTTGGACAAACCGCCGCCAACATCGAGCTCGCCACGAAGATCCGCGGAAAAGACCCCAGAAAATTCCTCGACGGAATATACGTCTACGAGAAGAAAGTGGGCTTGGAGTAAGCCGCTTTCCGGTCTCCGCGGCCCCTATTAGAATACTAAAATACTCGATCTGCCAGCCGGAGTATAGGTCATGCACGGAGGAGGCGGCGACGCAGGAGCCGAGGAGAAGGGCTTGGCAAAGCAGTATGCTAAGCTCAAACAAAGGTGGAGAAAATTGAGGAAGATCCCGGAGTTCGTAAGGCAGGAGAGCTGGAGATACGTCAGGCTTAAGCCTAACTGGAGGAAGCCCCGAGGAAAGCGGAACAAGCTGAGGAAGCAGCTTAAGGGATGGCCACCGCTAGTCAAGGTAGGATATAGGACTCCGAAGGAGATCAGGGGGCTTCACCCAAGCGGGTATAAGGAGGTCTTGGTATACAGGCCTGAGGACCTTCACTCGCTTAACCCCGAGATACACGCGGCCAGGATAGCGGGATCGGTCGGATTGAGGAAGCGGCTCCTAATAGTCGAGGAGGCGGAGAAGCTCGGGATCAAGGTTCTTAATCCGCCGATGATCGCCGAGGCAGCTGGAGAAGAGGTCGAGGTCGTTGAGCCCGAGGCCGAGGAATCCCCCGAGACCCGTGAAGGAGGCGAGGAAGTGAATGCCACTTAAGCTCGATTTCCAGAAAAGGCT
The DNA here is from genome assembly GCA_021157985.1 of Nitrososphaerota archaeon. Lineage (GTDB taxonomy): Archaea > Thermoproteota > Nitrososphaeria_A > Caldarchaeales > Wolframiiraptoraceae > Wolframiiraptor. The sequence goes on from JAGGVM010000156.1 coordinate 2,784, forward strand.
GGCAGCCGACCTGCTGAAATGCGGGGTGAACAGGGTCAGGTTCAACGAGGAAAGATTGGAGGACATCGCCGACGCGATAACGAGGGCGGATATACGGAGATTGATCAAGGACGGAGCGATCTACAAGGAGCAGAAGAAGGGCGTCAGCAGGGCCAGGGTTAGGGCGAGGAAGAAGAAGCGGGGCCCGGGCAGCAGGAAGGGAGCCAAGTACAGCAGGATCTCGAGGAAAGAGCTTTGGATGAGAAAAGTTCGAGCTCAGCGGAAGAAGCTGAGACAGCTCAGAGACCGTAAGCTCATAACCAAGACCGTTTACAGGAGGATCTACAGAATGGTTAAGGCTGGAGCATTCAAGTCCGTCGCCGCCATGATGGAATACCTCGAGCAGAATAAGCTCATCAGGAGGCCGTTAATGTGAGCCTGCTCAAAAGACTTCCACCGAGAAGGAGGCGGATGGGGCTAACCGACTACAGAAAGAGATACAAGCTCGTTAAGTCAGGTCTACCGAGGCTCGTAATAAGGAAGACCGATAGATACGTAATAGTCCAAGTCATCAAGCCGAAGAAAGGCGGAGACGAAACCCTGCTCACCGTCACTTCCAAGAACCTCTCGAAATACGGGTGGAAAGCCGGGTTCAAGAACACTCCCGCGGCTTATCTGACCGGGCTCCTCGCCGGAATGCTGGCCAAGAAGAAGGGCGTCGAGAAAGCGATAGTGGACACGGGGCTTCACAGGGTCATCAAGGGCTCGAAGATCTTCGCGGTCGTCAAGGGGTTCATAGATTCTGGAGTAGAGGTCCCGGTCGACGAGGACATGCTCCCGGACGAGGAGAGAATCAAGGGAGCTCACATTTCAGAATATTTCAGGATGGTAAAGGAGAGAGAGGGAGAGGTTAAAGTGATCCAATTCTCTAAGTCGGATGAAAACATCTACTCAAACCTTGAAGATCACTTCTCACAGGTTAAGGAGAGAATCTTGAAGGAGGTTGAGGCAGCGTGAGCACGAACGTCGAGGAATGGACTCCGAAGACTAAGGTCGGGAGAATGGTCAAGGAGGGGAAGATAAGATCGATCGCGGAGCTATTCGCCAACCACCTCAAGATAACCGAAGTCGAGATCGTGGACTACCTCTTACCCGGATTAGAGCAAGAAGTCATCGACATAAACCTAGTTCAGAAACAAACCGCCGCTGGAGAGAGGTCGAAGTTCCGGGCCATAGCGGTCGTCGGAAACCGGGATGGCTACGTAGGCCTCGGAACGGGGAAAGCCGTCCACGTGGTATCAGCGATAGAGAAAGCGGTTAGAAAAGCGAAGATGAACATAATCCCCGTTCGCAGGGGGTGTGGAAGCTGGGAGTGCGCATGCGGCGCCCCGCACAGCGTACCGACAAAAGTCGTCGGGAAGAAAGGAAGCGTCAGAATCGAGCTGATACCGGGGCCGAGGGGGTTGGGAATAGTCGCGGGCGAGGCGGCTAGGGTCGTGCTCGAGCTCGCGGGGATTCAAGACGTCTGGACCAGGACTTACGGCGAGACCCGGACCACGCTCTCGTTCGCCGGAGCGACCTTCGAGGCTCTCAGGAACACGAACAAGATAGTTTTGCCGAGTATGTGGTGATGATCATGAGCGGAGAGCCGAGATGCTATCTAGTGATAAGGATTAAGGGAAGCGTGAAGGCGCGGAAGGAGCACCTCGACACGCTCAGGATGCTGAACCTCACCAGAGCTAACTGGGCCACGATAGTCCCTAAGTCCCCGAGCTACGAGGGAATGCTGAAGAAGGTCGAGCACCTGATAACCTGGGGAGAACCCAACCTCAAGACCGTTAAAACACTTCTCAGGAAAATCGAGGTCATAGGAGATGGAAGGCTCGGGGAGCTCGGAGACGAGTTCCTGAAGAAGCTGGGCTTCAACTCCCTCGAGGAGCTGGCCGAGAAGATCTACTCCGGAGAGCTGGCCCTCAGCAAGCTCAAGGACAAGGGGATCAGACCCTACGCGAGGCTCCACCCGCCCAAAGGAGGATTCAAAGGAACAATTAAGAAACATGTCTCGGCGGGCGGGGAATACGGGTATAGGGGAGACCGGATAAACGAGCTTTTCGTCCGAATGGCCGGCGTGTGATGCTATATAAGGAAGACCCTTCTCAAAGCTCTTGAGCCTGGAGGGGCAATAGATGGGGACAAGGCATAGGAAGAGCAGAAAGCGCAGGGGCAGCAGGACCTGCGGCTGGGGCCAGATAGGCCAGCATAGGAAGACGGGTGCCAAAGGAGGCCACGGGAAAACCGGCATGCACAAGCATAAGTGGACTTGGGTCCTCAAATATGATAGAGACTATTTCGGCAAGCACGGGTTCTATAGGCCGAATAAGCGCGAAATCCCTTCGATCAACGTGATGCAGCTAGCTACGCTGCTTGACGCCATGGAGCGGAGGAAGGAGATTAAGACGGCTGAGGGCATGCCTGTCGTGAACCTCGCCGAGATGGGCGTCGGGAAGCTCGTGGGGAGAGGTAAGATAGATAGGCCCGTGCTCGTCGTCGTCGAGAAATGGACCGAGAAAGCCGAGAAAACAATAAAGGAGGCTGGGGGAAACTTAGTAACGCCTAAGGAGTTCGCGGGTGTAGCCAGGTGAGCGCGAGAGAAGCGGTCGAAAAGCTGGCCAGATATCTCCCCGAGATCAAGAAACCTACCAAGAAGCTTAGCCTAGGGGAGCGGCTCGCCTGGACGGCTATAGTCCTCGTCCTCTATACTCTCATGGGCCACACCCTCCTCTACGGAGTCCCAAAAGCCGCGAGCCTAGCTGGTCAAAGCCCCCTGATAATGAGCATAATCTTCGCTCAGAGGATCGGGACGCTTACAACCCTGGGAATAGGCCCCATAGTGACCGCCGGGCTGATCCTTCAGCTCCTCGTCGGAGCCCAGCTCATAAGGCTCGACCTGTCTAAGCCTCAGGATCGAGCCACCTTTACGGCGATGAACAAGGTTCTAACGATAGCCGTGATCGCGGTCGAGGCGGCGGTCTTCACGGTCTCGGGAATGCTCGGGCCCTTGGGCCCCGAAACCCAGGGAATAGTCTTCGTCCAGCTCGTCTTCGCCACCCTGCTGATAATGTTCATGGATGAGCTTATCCAGAAGGGTTGGGGCCTCGGAAGCGGGGTGAGCCTCTTCATCGCGGCGGGAGTAGCGGAGGCGATCTTCACCAACCTCTTCTCGCCGATAATTCTTCCCGATGGATACTATCAGGGAATAATTCTAGCC
>JAGGVM010000046.1 GCA_021157985.1 Nitrososphaerota archaeon
TAACGGTCTCACCCGACATGCCCCTGAGAGCCTTGGAAATAATGTTCGAGGAGTATCATCACCGAGGATACCCGGTCGTCGAAAACGGGAGGCTCGTTGGAATAGTCACCTTAGACGACTTGGAGAAAGTTCCGGTTGAGGATAGAAAGTCTGCGAAGGTCAAGGACATAGCATCCGAGAAGCTCGTCGTCACCTATCCCGATGAAAGCGTTCACGAGGCATTGGATAAGATGTTCGCTAACAAGGTTGGAAGGCTTCCAGTAGTCGATAGAGAAAACCCGTCTAAGATCGTTGGGATCGTGTCGAAGCACGATATCCTGAAGGCCTTCGAGATCGCTGCGGAGAGATCACTCTCCCAAGAATTTTTAGAATGAATGGGTTAAGTTTCCCTCGACACAGCCTCACTCATCCTCAGCTCGTAGACCCTGCCTATATCGCCCCGCGTTATTATCCCTATCAGCCTCCGAGTCTTCGGCGAATCCACGACCGGAAGCCTTCCAACTTGATAATGGACCATCTTCTCGAACGCTTCGAATAACGATTCATCGGGGCATACGGTGACCACGTTCCTCGTCATCACCTCGCCGACCCGGGTCAGCTCCCTCTTCTCAGGCGATAAGCGGAGGACATCCGAGAAAGTTATCATCCCGACTAAGACCCCGTCCTTGACCACGGGAAGCCCTCGAACCTCGTTCTTCGCCATTATCTCGGCTGCCTTTATCACAGGGTCATCGGGCGAAACCGTTAGAAGCTTCTTCGTCATCGCGTCCGCCACCTTCACTCTTGTCAGGAATGGTACGGCGTATTCGGTCATGTGGGCGGGGGAATCGGATCTCGTCGGGACCTGGCTGATGTATATTGTATGTCTCCCGGTGATCACGTAGGCTATCGCGGTTGAGAGCATCGAGGGGACGATCAGGTTATAGCTCCCGGTCATCTCGCTGACCATTATTATCACGGCGATCGGGACTTTTCCGACGCCGCCGAAGAAGGACATCATCCCTATGATCACGTAGGGGGCGGGAGATGCCTCGGGGACTATTCCCAAGGAGTGGAATATCAGCCAGGTCGCCGCGCCTATCATGCCTCCGATGACTAGGGCTGGTGCGAAGACCCCTCCGCTTCCACCCGATCCAACTGTAAGCGAGGTAGCGATTATCTTCAGGAATATTATGGCGAATACGAGGATCACGGGTATCGCTGTGAAGTCTCCGAGGATCACCTTCTGAAGCCATCCATAGCTCGTTCCGAGGACGTGGGGGACGAACATCCCTATGAGGCCGAGCGCGGCTCCTCCGATCGCGGGCTTAAACACGTTCGGGATCTTCAACCCATCGAAGAAGGCCTTGGCCCCGTAAAACGACTTAACGTAGACTATCCCCATTAACCCGCAGAGGACCCCGAGGAAACCGTAGAAGATTAGGCTCACTGGATTCGTGAAGACGTATTGTCCGCCTCCCTCGAAGATCGGCTGCCAACCGTAGACCGTTCCGAAGAGGCTGTAAGCCACCACCGACGCCACGAAGGATGGGACGAGCGCCTCGACCTCGAAGTCATGGAGATAGAGTATCTCGGCGGCGAGTATCGCTCCTCCGAACGGCGCCTTGAATATCGCGCCTATCCCCGACCCTATTCCCACAGCCACCGCTATCCGCCTATCCCTATCGGTTAACCTGAAGAACTTGCCGACTATCGAGGCGACACCCGCCGACGTGAGAGCTATCGGCCCCTCACGGCCAGCGCTCCCACCCGACCCGATCGTAATCGCCGACGCGATCATCTTCACAAACGGAACCCGAGTCCGTATCTCGCCTCGCTTGTTGTGGAAGGCGTCGATCGCCGCGTCGGTTCCATGGCCCTCGGCCTCGGGGGCGAATAAGTAGACGAGTAAACCGCTTATCAGGCCTCCGATCGTCGTGACTATTGGAATTAAATAGGGCATGTCTGGAAACTTGAAGAACGGCTCTCCCTCACCCGCTGGAGCTGGCGGATAATATCCCGCTAAATCGATTAGGAACGTTTTCGTTGCCATTCTCAGCATCTCGTAAAACGCTATCGCCGAGGCTCCCGCGACGATTCCGATTATCACCGATAAGAGAAACCACTTCCTGAAGTATTCCCTCGTGATTATCGTCCTGAACCTCATTCGCGCTTCGCTGAAACCCCTCGAGAACGCCCCCATAGCTCCGCTCCCCTCCGAGACGAATAGATCCGGATGATAGATCTCCGAGACTTAGTTTTGAAACGCGAGATTAATAGTTTAATTCCTCCGGCGGAGAACTTTCTCCGGAAGAGATGACCCCGATCTTCGTCGTGCACGAGCATCACGCGAGGAGAGCAGGCCTCCACTACGATCTAAGGCTCGAGATCGATGGCGTTCTCAAGTCCTGGGCGTTCAGGAAAGAGCTTCCGGCCAAGCCTGGGATAAAGAGGCTCGGCATACAGCAGCCCGATCACGGATTATGGTACGCCGACTTCGAGGGGGAGATAAAGGAGGGATATGGCGCTGGACTGGTTAAGATCTGGGATAGGGGCGAGTTCAAGCTCGTGAAATACGAGGAAGGGAAGAAGATAGTTTTCGAGGCTTTTGGATCGAAGCTTCGAGGGAGATACGTGATGATAAACATCGGGAGGGGATGGCTTCTCTTCAAGTCATCCTAAAATAAGGCTCAGCCCCATTCACGGTGAATTGCTGAAGATCGAGAACCTGCACGTCGAAGTCGGTGATAAGCTTCTCCTCAAGGGAGTTGACCTCGAGATCGGGGAGGGAGAGATCCACGCCCTCTTCGGCCCGAACGCCTCCGGGAAATCATCGCTCGTCATGTCCATAATAGGCCACCCGAACTACAGGGTCGTCGAGGGAAAGATAATCTTCAAGGGAGTGGACGTGACCGAGAAACCGACCTATGAGCGAGTCAGAATGGGGCTGGGTGTCGTCTTCCAGAACCCTCCCAAGATCCAAGGAGTGAAGCTCGGGGAGCTGATAAAGAGGATCTCTAAGTCAAAGGAGAGGTGGGTGGAGGTTCTCAGGCTTCTCGACAGGCTCAACATAGACAGCGGCCTACTCGAGCGACACATCAACTCCGGCTTCTCCGGGGGAGAGGTGAAGAGATGTGAGATCGCCCAAGTATTGGCCATGGACCCCGACCTAGTGATCTTGGATGAGCCTGATTCCGGGGTCGACGTGGAGAACTTGGAGCTGATCGGGAGGGAGCTCTCGGAGTCTCTTAGAGGTAAGTCGGCTCTGATAATAACCCACCACGGATACATCCTCAGATACCTCAAGCCAACTAAAGCACATGTGATGTTCAAGGGCTCGATAATCTGCGACGGCGACCCCAAAGTAATATTCGATAGGATAATGAGCGACGGTTACAGGTGGTGTGAGAGATGCAGCTTGATGAGGAGAGATTGAGGAAAGCGCTCAGGAAGCCCGCCGCCTACGGAGCGGATCTAGACTTAGACGAGTTTAGGCTCGAGCCAGGAGGCCGTGTCGAGATAAGCGAGGATGTAGCCGGAGCGGGCGTCGAGGTCGGCGTTGACTTCGGCAAGAAAGATAGGCTTACGACCTTCTTCCAAGTTGATCACGAGGTCTTGTATAGGGCTGTTCAGAGGCAGTTTCAGGGAGCGGTCGAGCTCCTGACGATAGACGAGGCTTTGGAAAAACATGATTGGGCTCGGGAATACTTCTGGAGGCTTAAAAGCCCATACGAGGACAAGTACACCGCGCTCAACGCGCTGCACGGTAAGGGAGGATACTTCCTGAGAATCCTCGAGGGAAAGAAGGTTCACGTCCCGATTCAGACATGCTTCCTAACCTACTCGAGGGATCTCATCCAGAACGTTCACAACGTCATAATCGCGGAGCCTGGATCGGAGGCTTACATCATAACGGGGTGCACGGCTCATAAGGAGGCGGCTAAGGGACTGCATATAGGGGTCACGGAGATATACGTGAAGGAATCCGCGAAGCTCAACTACACGATGATCCATAAGTGGGGGCCGGGCTTCCACGTCAGACCAAGGACGGGCATCCTGATCGAGGAGAACGCCGAGCTCACCTATAACTACGTGGCCTTGGGATCCGTTGGAAGCTTTCAGTCCCAGCCCTCGGCTAGGATCACGGGTAGAGGGGGAACCTTCTCAGCCAACAACATAGTCTACCTCGATGGTTCTTCGGATATGGATCTGGGTGGAGAGGCTTGGATAGAGGCGGAGGGAGGGAGAGCTGAGCTGATAACGAACGCGGTCGTAGCGGGCAGGGCGAAGCTCGTTAACCGGGGGAGAGTAGTCTCCGAAGCCGATGAGACGAGAGGCCACATCAGCTGTAGGGGGCTGATGCTCTCGGATGAAGCAGAGGTCTCCGCGATCCCATGCCTAACTTCTAGGAAGATGAAGGCGGAGCTCACTCACGAGGCGGCGATAGGGAAGATATCCGAGGAACAACTGTTTTACCTGATGTCGAGGGGGATATCGAGGGAGGAGGCGGAGTCGCTGATCGTCAGAGGCTTCCTCGACACGTCTTCCATGAAGCTCCCCGACCACCTGGAGAAAAGCGTCAAGAAGATCGTAGATCTAGCGATAAAGGGATTCTGACATCCATGGATTGATGAAGGCTATCTCTCATCTGAGAAAGTTTTTTCATATCTGCCTTTCAGCTTCGACGCGGCTTCCCTGTCTATTATGAAAGTGCAGTCCGGGTGGTCCTGCAGTATCGATGCGGGGACGTCAGGGGTCTTCGGGCCTTCAACAGCTTTCGCGACCGCCTCCGCCTTGTTCAACCCGCTGGCCAGCAGCAGGATCTTCCTCGCCTCCATTATCGTCGCGAGCCCCATGGTTATGGCGTGAGTTGGGACCTCATCCAACGACCCGAAGAACCTCGCGTTATCCCTTCGAGTCGTCTCCGTGAGCTTCACGACCCTAGTCCTCGAGTTGAAAGGAGATCCGGGCTCGTTGAATCCTATGTGCCCGTTTCGACCGATCCCAAGTAGTTGGAGATCTATTCCACCGGCCTTCTTTATCGCTTCCTCGTATTCTCTGCAGTGCTTCTCCAAGTCTTCCGCTGTTCCGTCGGGTATGTGGATGTTCTCGCGCTTTATGTTCACGTGGTTGAAGAGGTGGACGTCCATGTAGTGGTGGTAGCTTTGAGGATGATCGAGTGGAAGCCCGACGTATTCGTCGAGATTGAAGGTGATGACCTGGCTGAAATCCAATCCCTCCTCCTTATGCATGCGCACCAGCTCCCTATAGCATCCCTCCGGCGTCCCGCCCGTAGCCAATCCCAAGACTATGTTCGGCTTCGACCTGATCACGTCGGCGATAATCCGCGCCGCAAGCCTGCTCATTTCCCAGTAGTCTTTGGTGATCACTACTTTGATGGACACGCTTTCTGATCCTCCGCTCATCGACGTTACGTAGGCGATGTAATTAATATGTTGCTATGCGCGGCGGGCTCTACGCGAAGAGCTCCGTGAACCCCTTAGATGGGTAAGTCCTGAAGAAGGAAGATGACTCCGCGTATTTTCTGAATCGACTCCTATACTCATTTGAGATTTTCTCGATGAACTCTGCTTCCTTTCCTTTCTCGACCACCGCGTACGCGCTTCCCCCGAATCCCGCTCCGAACCCCGATGCGGCGATCGCCCCGAGTTCGAGGGATCTCTTCTGGAGGAACTCTATTTCATCCACTATGTTCCAGAGATATTTCTTCGAGGCTTCGTGGGAGAGGTTCGTGGCCTTTGAGAGGAGCTCGTAGTCTCTGAAGACGTAGGCCTTAACCGCTTGTGGGATGTATTCGGTTACCTCGAGGTAGAATTGCTTGAATCTCCCCGGGAGGTCGAGGTCCATCCCCCTTTCGATGTAGCCCGATGTAGCTCGCTCCACCTTCCTCAATATTTCCTCGGCTTCAAGCCCCTCGTTCTCTTCTAGGATGTGCCTCATCACCGTATGCTCTGTTCCATAGAGCTCGTTGTATTTCTTGACCACGAGCCTGGCGCGCCTCGACACCAAGTTGTACTTGTACATCGCGTCTCCGGTTTTCTCCGCCTTAACCCCTGAGTACAGTATTATGAAGCTTAGGTCGCTTGGGTAAGCTATGTCGGCTTTGTGGATTATCGGGGAGAACTGATAGACCGAGAGCATGTTTTGTTTCCCGTTCAGGATTATCGTGTGATCCTCTGATCCCCCGAAGGTCCCGACCCCTCTCTCGCCGCTAAGGCTCCTGAAGGATTGCCCGTTCTCGATGCAGGCCAGGTACATGGCTAGATCGTTTCTATCTTTGATGTTCTTCTTGAAGACGGGGTGTTCGAAGATTTCGTTGGGAGCGGAGAAGGCGAAGAAGGTCATTATCATCAGCGCGGATGAACCACTCATTCCGCCGGCCGGCGGGAGATCACACCCGAACATTATGTCGACGCCTTTGAGGCTTGTTCCGAAGTTCCTGCAAACCCTCTTGACGACCGTCATGGGGTAGTTTCCCCAATCGCCGATCGGCGGCTCGATTTTATCCGACACGGGGAAGACCCGTTCTCCATAGCTCGGATCTATCTCCCTTATCCTGACCATTTTCAGGTCGTTCGTCCTCGATACCGCGAAGAATCCCCGGTCCATCGCGAAGAGTATGCTGTGGCCTCCTGCGTAGTCCGTGTGCTTTCCGAAGACCTCTACCCTTCCGGGGACGAAGAACGCGTAGACCTCGTCGCTTGGCGATGGATTGAAGGTTTTCTCGAATTCTTCGACGACCCGCGTGAACAGCTTCCGCTTCCTTTCCACGACTTCTTCCTCGCCGCCGAATAGCTTCTCGTAGTGGGATCTGTCGGAGATCGAGTACTTCAGCTCCTTGAAGGAAGTCGGCATCCGGAGGTCAGATTAGAAATCGAGTTGAACTTCTTTAAGTTTATGCATGACCGCGGGGATGTCGGTTCTATAGGTTAGGTCGAGGACACCTGCCTCGAAGGGGATTACCTTGACCGGGACCATTTTTTCGTCGACGAGCAGCTGGACCGCCGCCGTTATCTCGTATTCCTTTCTAATCGGATGCGGTTCGATCCTCTCGCATGCCTCGAATATGTGGGGAGTGAACCTCCAGAGGTTCATGTTCACGAGCACTCCGCTTTTCGTCCGGTATTCCTCGGGGTTCTCCGGTTTCTCGACTATTCTTACGAGGTTCCAGTCGTCGTCCACCTCCATGACCGCGAAGGACTTAACCCTCTCCGCGTCGAAGTTGCTGTTCCTCACCAACGCCTCCTTCTCGAACCCCGCTACATAGCATATATCATCCCTCTGCTCCCTCAGCTCCCTCAAGGCGTCCACGGGATAGAGGTTGTCGCCGTTCAACATGAGGAAAGAGTCTTCTCCGACGAAGTTCCTCGCCGCGTATACCGCGTCCGCCGTCCCCAAGGGCTTCTCCTGAACCGCGAAGGATATCGATATATCGCTCAGCTTCCCGTCGATCTCCGAGTAGTATTCTCTCACGGCATCGTGTTCGGGCCCTATGACTAGGCAGATCTCCTTGAATCCCGCCTTCCTTAGGAAGTGGATGGTGTAGTCTAGGAAAGGCCTTTTCCCGGAGATCGGTATGAACGCCTTCCAGCCTTTTTCAGCGAATTGCTCGGCCTCCGGGTCGAGCCTTACTCCTTCCACGCGTCTCTGCATCCGCGTTCCGAGGCCGCGGGCCAGGATTACGGCTTTATCGATCCGCATCTCCTAGGGCGAGAGACTTTCTACGGTTTTTAAGGGTTTCTTGAGCAATATCTCGCGCAACGATTATAGTCTCCTGATCGGGGAGATGAGGTGTGATGAGGGGGGCTGTGGCCGGGGCTCTCATAGCCGTGGTCCTCGCCTTCGCGATGCTCGCAGTCTACGTCGGGTTTCTTCAGAGGCCTTCCGCGCCCCCTGCTCCGGAGCAGGTTGCTGTGAGGTTCGAGCTCTCTACGCCGGCTTTCGAGAACATGCAGCGCATTCCCGCGAAGTATACTTGTGATGGAGCCGACGTCTCTCCTCCCCTGAGCTGGAGCGGTTACCCGGAGGATACGGTGAGCTTCGTCCTGATAGTCGAGGACCCGGATGCTCCGAGAGGAATCTTCACCCACTGGCTGGTCTACGATATTCCCGCCGACGTCCACGAGCTGAAAGAGGGAGTTCCACGGGTTGAGAGGCTTCCATCCGGAGGGGTTCAGGGATTGAACGATTTCGGGAGGATCGGGTATGGTGGGCCTTGTCCGCCTCCCGGTGAGCAGCATAGGTATTTCTTCAGGGTTTACGCGTTGAACGTTACGTTGGGCTTGGGCCCGGGCGCTGGGAGAAGGGAGGTGTTGGAGGCGATGAGAGGGCATGTCGTGGGCGAAGCCGAGCTCGTAGGCGTTTACTCGCGCTGAGCCCTCTAACGTTTTTAAGGCATCCGATGGTTAATTAGGCCAGGATCGAAAGCTTGAGTTCTCAAAATTTGGTAGAAGAGCTGA
>JAGGVM010000142.1 GCA_021157985.1 Nitrososphaerota archaeon
TATCAAAGGTCTCCGCTCGGGCTGCTTGAAGAGGTGTCAACCCGTTCAAGGCCTTAGTCGGTCTATCGCCGAGTCCGTCACAGACTACGAGAACCACCTTCATCTCTCCCTAAGCCTATTACTCGGCGGTATAAGGATCTAATTCCCTCTCTCCGCGCCGTTCGCAAAGACAATTAGTATTATAATAAGTTGCAAAAACCTTATTTACGCTAAAAATTGGAGAAACAAAAGGAATGTCGCAGGAGGATAAGGTTCTATATTACGGCGGCGCATATATCAGAAAGATAGGGATGCAGGAATCGCCGAGGAAACGCTCGAAGCTAATGAAAAGATCCTAGAAGAGCTCGAGAAAACATTCAAAATGATGAGCGTAAATGATGTTAGATGGTTAGGTGATTCTACATGAGTGTCACTTGTCCGAGATGCGGTGGAAAAATGATAGTTTTCGAGAAATCTCTCTCCGCGACCGTCGGCCCCTTCTCGGTTAAGAAATTCTTGCCGGAAGAGCTGCAAAAGTATTCTTCGGTTGAGTTCAGGATCTGCGAGAGCTGTGGTTACATGGAAATCTACTGGAAGAAATAAGGTCGATCTTATCCGATGATCTTTTTCTCAACCTTCTTTACTGCTTCCTCCACGAATTCCATTATCGGCAGGTCTTCCTCGAGCTTCTTGACTTTATCGAGCTTGGCGGCCGATACCTGTCTCCTTGGGACGAAGAGGGTGCAGCAGTCTTCCTGAGGTCTTATCGAGATCTCATAGGTCCCAATGCGCTTAGCGATCTCCACGATCTCCTCCTTATCAAATCCGATCAAGGGCCTGAGAACCGGGATCGAAGCCGCCTCCTCTATCACTAGGAGGTTCTGAAGGGTTTGGGATGAGACTTGCCCGAGGCTTTCACCGGTCACTAGGGCATCCGCCTTCTCCTCTTCTGCTATTTTCTCGGCGATTCTCAGCATGATCCTCCTATACATGACGACTAGGTATCTCGGATCTACTTTGGTTCTGAGGCGTGCTTGGATCTCGCCGATGGGCGCTAGGTATAAGGTGCTGGGAGACTGGTAATTTGAGAGTATTTTGACGAGCTGGGTTACCTTGTAGATGCTGGATTTGGAGACTATTGGGAAGCTGTGGAAATGGAGGTAAACGACTTCGACTCCCTTCCTGAGCATGAGATATGAAGAGACGGGTGAATCGATTCCTCCGGAGATAAGCGATATTACTTTCACTTCCAACCCCTCCGCCGCGCTATTTCCCGCAAGCTCTCCACCACGTATTCGACATCTTCCTCATCGGTCCATCTGCCTATGCTGAGCCTAAGCCCGCTTCTGGCCTGAGCCTCGCTGAGGCCTATAGCGGTGAGTACGTGGCTGGGTTCGAGCTTTCCAGCTGAACACGCCGACCCGGTGGACGCCGCTATTCCCTTTTCGTTCAATTCTAGGATTAATTCTTCTCCTCGAATGAACTCCAGCCAGAAGCTCGCGATCGTTGGAAGTCTTTCCTCGGGATGTCCGGTGAGGTGTGCTCCTTTGATTTCGCAGATCTCCTCGATTAACCGGGCGCAGAGCTTTCTGAGCCTTTCAGCCTCCATAGGCATCTCCCTCTCCGCTATCCTGCATGCCTCCGCGAATCCCACCACTCCGGGAAGGTTCACGGTGCCCGATCTCAGGCCGAACTCGTGTCCGCCGCCGTGTAGAAGCGGCTCAACTTCGACTCCGTCCGCGATGTATAATCCTCCAACGCCTTTCGGGCCGTAGATCTTATGAGCGCTGACCGTCAGTAGGTCGGCTTTCATTTTCCGGACATCCACGGAGATCTTTCCGAGGGTTTGGGCGGCGTCGACGTGAAATAAGACCCCTTTCTCGCGGCATATCTCACCTATCTCCTCGACCGGCTCGATCGTCCCGATCTCGTTGTTCGCGTGCATGACCGATACCAGGATCGTGTCAGGCCTGATGGCGGCCTCCACGGCGGCTGGATCGACTAAGCCATACCGGTCTACCGGCAGATAAGTCACTTCGAACCCCATTTTCTCGAACCATTGAAAGGGCTTGAGGACGCTCGGATGCTCGATCGCTGTGGTTATCAGGTGCTTTCCCTTACTCCTATTCGCTAAGGCCGCCCCCTTTATCGCCAGGTTATTGCTCTCGGTCGCGCTTCCCGTGAAGACGAGCTCGCTGGCCCCGGCTCCGATGAAGGAGGCGATTCTCTCCCTGCATTCCTCAAGCTTTTCCCTCGCCTCAATCCCCCAGCGATGCAGGCTCGCGGCGTTCCCGAACTTCTCGGTGAAGTACGGCATCATAGCTTTAACTACTCTGGGATCGGTGGGCGTCGTCGAGGCATAATCCATGTAAACCGTTTTCCCGGCTGTCTCCATGGCCACTAACGGATATTCCGCCGCATGGGTCATAAAGATGAACCAGGCCTTCGGCATCCGGCTTCAATGGACGTATTTAGTTTTCCCACGATTCCTTATATACGGCGTTCTCGGTCTGCGAAGCTCAGCTTGAGAGGACACGGCATAGGGGCCAGCGGATGGAGGATAATCCTTAACATAGCTGGCTCTCTCTCAAAGATCGGAGTGTCCGCGGCTGGAAGGCTGAGCCTCAAGCTGCTGCTGGTGCTGGAGATATCCTTCGCCGGGATCTACCTAGCGCTGACCAGAAACCTGCTCGTGATCTACCTCGCTTCCCAGGGATTCGATATAAGCGAGATCTCCCTGATGCTCGCGGCCTCGACGATACTCTCGTCAGCCCTCTCCGTAATCCTGTATAAGTATCCTCGTTTCCTGACGAGCCATGTGAAGGCGAAGTTCATGATCTTCCACGCATCCGAGCGGATCTTCTGGATTCCGATGATAGTCTTCAAAGAAATGGCCGCGATAAGCTTCTTCTACGCGGTTGTGAACCTTTCCTCAACGGTCCTCGGCTCCTTCATGAACCTCCTGATCTACTCTTCTTTCGACGAAGCAGGCGTCAGGGACGTCACGTCGAAGAGGACGGCCGCGTACAACGCCACGAACATAATAGGCTCCATCGCGGCGATAGTGCTTCTAGCCGCCCTGCCCGCCGGCGACAAGTTCGCGGTGATCTTCACCCTGGGCTCCCTCATCGGATTGCTCTCCACGCTCATGCTCCTCTTCATGGATATGCGTCACCTCGAGGGAGCGGAGATCCCGAAGGCCGTTGAAAGCCCTGAGCAAATGTTCTCCATCTCCTCCTTCTTCCTGGCCTTCCTAATCTCCAGCAACCTCCTCGGAATATTCTGGGCCCCATACTTGATGAACGTGCTCCACGCCCCCGACTACGTCGCGGCTGGAATGAACTTCGCGGCAACGATCTCAAGCATCCTAGGCTCCCTGGCCTGGGCCAAACGATCTCTCAAAACCTTCCGAATAGCCCTCGGCTTATCCGCGCTAACCCCCCTGGCCGCCTTCCTAATCCCCATACCCCTGGCCCACATCGGCATCTCGGCCTTCAACGGGTTCGCTGGAACCGGGGCGGGCTTCCTCGGAAACTTCCTATTCGCTCGGTATCTCAGGAAATTCGGAGCCGTTAGGTCGAGCATAATGATGAGCCTTCTCTCGAACCTATCCCAGCTCCTGGCGATCCCCTTCGGAATCTTCTTCGGGCACATGTACCTAGTCCTCTTCCTATCCGTGGTCGTCTTGATCTTGGCCTCGATGTTCCTCGCCTTCCTCACGATCCCAGAGGTCGCCGTCGTACCCGAGCACTCGGCCAGAACCTACTCCTACATCCTCTACACGAGCAGCCTGATGGGATACTCGATCGCCGTGGAGACTACGAAGGAGACCGTGATCACGAGCCTGAGGCTCCTCGCCTTCTCCCTCGCCCTAATACTCGTCTACGTAATCTATAGGTTCCTCTTCTTCCTCGCGGGGCTTTAACATAAATATGCCTGATTCACCTCTGCTTTCACGATGACGGGCTCTACAGGCCAGCTGCTCAGCGAGTTCGCGTCGACCCTGGCCCTAGAGCTCTTGAGCCTTCTCCCGAAACTCGTCGTAGCGGTTCTCGCGATAATCATAGCGTTTCTGGTGGCGCGGTTCGTAGGCGAGGGAATACGGAGGCTCCTCAAGATGGCGGACATCGACGATATGATCAAGCGCTACTCTGGGATAACGCTTCCCATATCCTTGGCCTCCGTCATCATGGCGATCTTCTACATCGGCGTGGTCCTGGCCCTGCTCTACGGCTTGATAAACCTCTTCCTCGGCGAGGCCTACGTCGAGGTAGCTAACTCGATCCTGATCTACGGGGCCAGGGTGATCAGCGTGATCTTCCTCGCCATAATCCTGTTCGCCGCCTTTTCGAGCGTCATCGA
>JAGGVM010000059.1 GCA_021157985.1 Nitrososphaerota archaeon
GGGGAAGTGTCGGAGAACTCGACCGTCGTATTGACCTACGGCATGCGCGGCGAACCCGTCCACATAGTGAAGATCGTCCAGGTTAAGGTCGAGTAAAGAACTAGAAGTTCAGATCGGGGTATTTGATCTTCAGCAGTGGGAGGAGCTTCAGGAAAACGAGCCTCGTCGTCTCCAAGTCGTCTCTACAATGATTTCTTATTGCGGAGGCAGCCCTCCGATCTCCTTTCAAGGCCTTCGCGTAGAGAGCTGGAACATCGAAGCCCTCCACTTCTAGGTCCTTCGTTATCCCCAAGAACCTCGATACATGATACAGGTCGTGCCTGGCGAGCTTTAAGTTGTTCTTAACGAACTCCGCCAAGTCTAGGTGAAGAGGGTTAAGCAGCGAATCTATTGAAACGCCGTGCCTCAAGGCCCTCGCCGTGATGAAAGGTATATCGAAGAGCCTCCCGTTCCACGTTACGACGACGTCGCAGCCCACGATCGCTTTAAGAAAGGATTTTATCGCCCTGGACTCGGATTTCGGGGAATCCGCGTATACCCACTTAAACCTCCCACCGAGGGTCATCAATCCTCCTCCGACGAAGACCCCGACATCCGCGTCGAGAGAAGTTGACTCGATATCGATCAAGCACAATTTCGGTCTTTTCTTCCCCAACCCTAGGTAACATCAACTACTTCTCCCTAATATCTCTTTTAGAAAGAGTCATCTTAATAACGATCTGGAAGAAAGTTCTGAGAAGAGTTGAGGCTCGAAGAGCTGGTAAGGGAGATCGCGGAGGACTCCACGAGCGGCGCCGCCCAGCTCACCGTGAAGACAGCCAACACGTTTCTGAAGCTCCTGGGCCATAAGCCTAGGCTTAGAAGCGTGAAAAAGCTTGCGAGGCTTCTCGCCGAGTCGAGGCCCAGCATGCCGTCTATCGGGAACATGGCCTTCAGGATATCGAGGGACGTCGAGAGACATGTTTCCGAAGGAGAGAAAGTCGAGGCGGCAATAGAGATCGCGGTAAGATCGGCGGTTAGGGAATATCAAGCAACGTTGAGAAAGGTGGTTGAAAACGCTTCGAAAATCCTCCGAAGATATAGCTCGGTGCTCGTTCATAGTTATAGCTCAACCGCGGCCGCGGCGATCGAGCTCGCTGAAAAAGTGAAAGTCTACGTCACCGAGTCGAGGCCCGGATACGAGGGGAAAAGTCTCGCCGAGAGGCTTGCTGAAAAGGGGTTTGACGTTACCTTGATAGTTGATTCGGCGGCTGCCTACGTCATCGACCGCGGATTGGTTGACGCCTTCATAACGGGATGCGACGCGATCCTAGACGACTCCTCGATCGTCAATAAAATTGGAACCAAGATGATCGCTTTAGCGGCGAGGGACGGGTCTATTCCCTATCACGTCCTAACCGATTTATGGAAAGCAGCCGTTTATGGATTCTCCTTCGAGGAGCATTCAAGCGAGGAAGTTTATAGCGGGGACTCGGAGAGAGTTTCAGCGCTCAACCCGTATTTCGAGGCTGTCCCGGCGAGGCTGATAACCTCGTTTATCACGGAGGAGGGAGTCCTTAAGCCGGGAGATCTTGTTAAAAGGATTCGTAAGCTATGGGGGGAGCCAGCTGGCCAAAAGCTGACGACTAGCAAAGCTCCTCGATAAACTTATCAGAAAGAATCATGGGGGATCTATGACGACTTATGCGGAAGATAGGTTTCCCCCTGATAGCCCTGAATTTTAAGACCTATGCGCAGGCCTTTGGGGAGAACGCGGTTAAGCTAGCCAAGATCGCGGAGGAGGTTTCGAGGGAATATGGAGTCGCCGTGATGGTTGCTCCTCCTGTGGTGGATTTAGCGAGGGTGGTCCGGGAGGTTGAGATACCGGTCTTCTCGCAGCACGTTGACCCGTATAAGCCTGGAAGCCACACGGGCTCGGTCTTGGCCGAGGATGTTAAGGCAGCGGGGGCCGTTGGATCCCTGGTCAATCACTCGGAGAAGAGGCTTAAGCTCGCCGACATAGGAGCTGTTCTGGAGAGGCTTAGGGAGAACGGGTTAATGTCCCTGCTCTGCACGGACACGGTTGAGACGACTAAGGCGGGGGCGGCGCTCGGACCCGACATGATCGCTATAGAACCCCCCGAGCTCATAGGAACGGGAATCCCCGTCTCGAAGGCTAAGCCCGAGGTCGTTTCAGGCGCCGTGGAGGCCGTGAAGAAGATCAACGCCGAGGTGCATGTACTCTGCGGAGCGGGTATCTCGACCGGCGAGGACGTGGCTAAGGCGATCGAGCTGGGAGCGGAGGGCGTTTTGCTGGCGAGCGCCTATGTCAAGGCGAAAGACCCGAAAAAAGTTCTCTCGGAGATGGCTGAGACGGCGTTGAGGCGGTAGCTTATATAGGGGATGAAGCTTTTGCATAGGTCGAAATGAGCGTCTCTGCGGCTAAGAAGTTCGAGAACTTCACGGCCTGGTTCGACGACCTCCTCCTGAAAGCGAGGGTAGCTGATAACAGGTTCCCGGTTAAGGGGTTCCTAGTCTACATGGAGAACGGCGCCTTCATGCTGGACAAGGTAAGGGAGCTCTTGGAGCAGGAGCTCGAGCAGGCAGGTCATAAGAAAATGTATTTCCCCCTCGTCACGAGCGAGGAGGTCTTTTCCAAGGAGGCGGAGCATATCAAGGGATTCTTGAAGGAAGTTTTCGTGATCGATCAGGGTCCCGGCGAGCAGAGGCTTATAGTGAGACCGACCTCGGAGACGATAATGTACCCTATGTTCAAGCTCTGGATCAGGAGCCACGCGGACCTACCTCTCAAAGTCTATCAGAGCGTTAACGTTTACAGGAGAGAGACGAAGGCGACGAGGGCCCTCTACAGGGTAAGGGAGATACCCTGGAACGAGGCGCACACAGTTCACGAGACCGCGTCCGAGGCCGAGAAACAAGTGAGAGAAGCTATGGAAATCTATCGAAGGGTCCTCGAGAAGCTCGGGATAAGCTATATGACCCTTAAGAGGCCTGACTTCGATAAGTTCGCCGGCGCGGTTTACTCGATCGCCTTCGACGCCTGGAACCCGGATGGAAAAGTCAAC
>JAGGVM010000038.1 GCA_021157985.1 Nitrososphaerota archaeon
ATCAGGTATAGGGTCATCGTGAGAGAAGCGTGTTTCCCGGATTTTTAGCTATCGTTTAGGTTTTGGTTTGATGCGAGAAGGGAGTGGGCTAGTAGTTTCGCTATTCTTAGGGGTTCGGGTATCTTGCCGAAGAGCGTGTACCGGTTGATGAGCCGCGCCGCGTCCTCTACGTCGACGCCGATAGCCCTTATGTAAAGCTTGAAACCGTTTTTGTTCACGATCTCGGATCTAGGCCCGTTCTTCTCGTAGATCTCGACTCGTTTCTCCCAGTCATCTGGGAAATATTTGAGGAAGAAGTTGCGGATTCCCTTGGTCGGGTTATAGCTTAAAGCGATCACGGGTAAGCCCGTTTCTTCGCTCAGCTTGCGGAGATCTACCACGTTGAACCAGCTTATTATGGAGCCATTGAGCATTATCGCCATTACATCGCTTCTCTCGAGTCTCCGATACATCTCTAGTATCGCTTCCGTGGCGTCGAGCCCTCCGACCGTGCAGCCTCCGACCACGAACCCGTCTATTATCAGGTCGGCGCGCATCACCACTCCTGCGAGAACGGCTTTTCCGCCCACGCCCTTCCTGAAGCTCTCGGCTACTCCGAGAACTCTTACACCTTTCTTTTCCAGGGTCAATTTTCCCGGGTTAATATGCTTGTAGGAACATTATCTCTCTTGCGGCGGTTATTTCCTCGATTTTTCGCCTCGGATCCGCTCTAGGATCTCCTTCGCGCAGTCCACTCTTACGCATCCCTCCTGCACCATCTTCTCCGCGACCTCGTCTATCTCGTCTCCAACCGCGCCGGCCATCACGGCTATGTTCTTCGCGTGGAGGGACATGTGCCCCGCCTGTATTCCTTCGGCTGCGAGGGCTCTGAGGGCTGCGAGGTTCTGGATCAAGCCCACGGCGCCTATTACTTCGGCGAGCTCCTGAGCCGATTTAACTCCCAAGATCTTAAGCGATATTCGGGCCAGGGGATTCGTCTTCGTCGCTCCGCCTACGATCCCGACCGCTAGGGGCATTTCAAGGCTTCCGACGAGATAACCTTTTTCGTCGAGCTCCCAGGTGCTTAGCGGCTTGTATTTCCCGGTTCTGGCGGCATACGCGTGCGCTCCCGCCTCCACCGCTCTCCAATCGTTTCCCGTCGCGATAACGACCGCGTCGACCCCGTTCATTATGCCTTTGTTGTGGGTTGCGGCTCGATACGGGTCGGCGTCAGCGAAGGCCCATGCCTCGACTATTCCCTCGGCCACCTCCTTTCCCCCAACGGCTTCGGGCGGTATCCGGGTCCATGCGCGGACGAGCCTCTTGTCGGCGAGGTTCGAGATTATTCTGAGCCTGAATCTTCCACCGGCTATCGAGGCTATTCGAGGCGCGACCGCTTCTGCCATCGTGTTCACGGCGTTCGCCCCCATCGCGTCTTTCACGTCAACGATTAGATGCACTATTATCATTGGGCCTACCTTGCTTTCGATGACCCTCGCCTCCAGGTCTTTCGCGCCTCCTCCGAGCTTCACCAGTACGGGGTCTTTTTCGTTCGCTATCTCGAGGATCTCGTCCTTGTTTCTGAGGATCTCGAGCCTCGCGGCATAGGGGTCTTTCACTCCAAGTATTTGGATCTGGCCTATCATTAGGGAGCCCGTCGTCTGAGCAAATACCCCTCCACCTTCTCTCGCCATTTTAGCGGCGTTGGAGGCGGCGGCCACGACCGAGGGCTCCTCGATCACCATGGGGATCAAGTAGTCTTTTCCGTTTATCAGGAAGTTGACCGCTATTCCTATTGGGAGCTGGAAGGCGCCGACAACGTTTTCGATCATCCTGTTCGCCGTAGCTTCGTCGAGCCCCCCGAACTTCTTCAAGGTCTCCACTTCCTCGGCCGTTAAGCCCGCGAACTCCGCGACTATTTTCAAGCGTTCCTCCGGTGAGAGCTTGTAGAAGCCCGGTATCCTGCTCGTTTTAGTCAAGACTCTACCTAACCTCCGGATCGAGTTGAGAATTCATAATAGAAAACTGTTTCGAGATCTGAAAGAAAGTAAAGAGAAAAGTGAAGAAATTGAAAGAAAACCTAGAAAAATTTTAGCTCTTGCCTTCGCCCATCGATTTCCTGAGGGATTCAACCGCTCTCTTCGCTTCCTCGATCGAGGAAGCGTCCTCGAGGGTCGTGATGTCTCCGAGCTGCTTTCCGCTGACTATCGCCTTCAACAGCCTCCGCATGATCTTACCGCTCCTAGTCTTAGGCAGTGATGATACGAAGAATATCGCCTCCGGCGTCGCAACGGGACCTATGACCTTCCTGATCCAGGTCCGCAGCTCCTTTCTCAGCTCCTCGCTCGGGCTGTAACCCGACTTCAATATTATGAAGGCAACGATCGTCTCTCCCTTAACCGGATCCGGTTTCCCGATCACCGCGGCCTCCGCGACCGCTGGATGGCTTACGAAAGCGCTTTCAACCTCCGCTGTTCCGATCCTGTGGCCCGCTACCTTGATGACGTCGTCCGCTCTTCCCATGAGCCAGAGGTATCCTTCCTCATCCTTCATCGCGTAGTCTCCGGTGTAGTAGACCGCTGGAGGCTGGATCGGGAACTTCAGCTTAGAGTTGGGCTGGAACTTCGACCAGTAAACCTCCTTGTATCTCTCCGGATCCCTCCACAGGGTCATTAACATGCCGGGCCACGGGGCCAAGACCACCAAGTAACCTCTCTCATAGGGCTTCACAGGCTCTCCATCCTCGTTAACCACGTCAACGGCTATTCCGGGTAGCGGGAAGGTCGCGGATCCAGGCTTAAGCGGGACCAAGTCTATTCCTGCCGCCGGGGAGATCATGAAGCCTCCGGTCTCGGTCTGCCACCAAGTGTCGATTATTGGGCATCTATCGTTTCCTATTATCTCGTAGTACCATTTCCAGGCCTCCGGGTTTATGGGTTCGCCGACGGTTCCGAGAATTCTCAGGGTGCTGAGGTCGTGCTTCTTCGCCCATTGTTCGCCGAACTTCATGTGCATCCTAATCGCCGTGGGCGCGGTGTAGAGAGCTGTTACACCGTATTTCTCGACTATCTCCCACCACCGGTCGGGAGCTGGGTAGTCGGGAGCACCATCGTACATTATCTGGGTTACTCCGTGTAGCAAGGGTCCGTAGACTATGTAGCTGTGGCCGGTGATCCAGCCTATGTCCGCCGTGCACCACCAGATGTCGTCGGGCTTAAGGTCGAAGGCCCATTTCAGGGTTGCCCAGACCCAGACCAAGTAGCCGCCTGTGCTGTGGACTACTCCCTTCGGCTTACCGGTGGTTCCGCTCGTGTAGAGTATGAAGAGCGGGTCGGTTGCCTCCATGGGCTCGGGCGGGCAGTAGGGTTCGGCGTCCTTCATCAGGTCGTCCCACCAGTAGTCTCTTCCCTCTGTCATCGGAGTGTCTTCTAAGCCGACCCTCTTGACAACTATCACTTTTTCAACCGATTTCGTGAGCTTCAGGGCCTCGTCCGCGTTCTTCTTCAAGGGAATAACCTTGCCTCTCCGATATAGGCCGTCGGCGGTGATCAAGATCTTGGCCTCCGCGTCGTTTATCCTGTTTGCGAGAGCTTCTGCGCTGAAGCCGGAGAAGACGACGCTGTGGAGAGCGCCTATCCTGGCCGCTGCGAGCATGGCTATCGGCAGCTCGGGGATCATGGGTAGGTAGATCGAGATCCTGTCGCCTTTCTTCACGCCGAGCTTCTTCAGGACGTTGGCGAACTTGTTCACCTCTTTCCAGAGCTGGTAGTAGGTTAGGGTCCGGGTCTTGCCCTCCTCGCCTTCCCAGAAGTACGCTACCTTGTTCTTTAGCCCCTTCTTTATGTTCGCGTCAAGCGCGTTGTAGCTCGCGTTCAGCACTCCTCCAACGAACCACCTAGCGAATGGAGGATCCCACTCAAGCACCTTATCCCATTTCTTGAACCATACGAGGTTCTCGGCGATCTCGGACCAGAAGTTCTCGAGATCTTCGAACGCCCTCCTCGACATCTCCTTCAACTTATGTCCATAATATTTCTGCTGACCAATTTCCGCAGCTGCGGAAGAACTCTCTTCAGCCATATGCGAGCACCTACCTTCGTAATGCGAGCTATCCGAGCTTCTAAAAAGGATTACTTGGCGTCGCTTTTCGGAAAAGCTTAAGCGCGGCTAACCCCTCTGAAAAAAGGCCAGAGTTTATCTACAAGGGTTGAGGATAATTCTTTGATGGAAAGCCAGGAATATTACCGCGAGGTCGAGATAGTCGAGGTTAAGCCAATTGACGAAAAGGGATTCGTCTTTATCGAGGGGTTCCCGGACATAGGCTTGGTAGGGACGATCGCGGCCTCCTATCTGGTCGATAAGCTGAAGCTCGAGGAGGTGGGGTACATAGACGCGGACACTCTCCCGCCGATAATCGCCGTGCGAGGTGAGAAAATACAGGAGCTCATAAGAATCTATAGTGGAAGGAGGCTGGTGGTCGTGACATCAGACATACCCTTACCCGCTTCGATGATCAAGCCTCTTGGATACAGGCTAATGGAGTGGGCTAAGTCGAAGGATCCCGAGCTCTTCCTGTGCCTCTCGGGCCTACCGGAGCCCAATAGATTGAATATTGATAAGCCCGGGATCTTCGTCTTGGGAAGCAGCCCCGAGCTCACCGAGAAGCTCGTTCAGGCCGACGGGGTATCCAAGTTCAGGGACGGCTTCATAGCGGGGATAAAGGGCGTGTTGCTTAAGGAGGGGATGAGGATGAACGTGAACACCGCGATAATCCTCGCTCAATCACATTACAATTATCCTGATCCAGGCGCGGCCGCCGAGGTCCTCCGCTACCTCTCGAAGCTCCTCGAAATCGAGATAGACGTGGCCCCGCTTCTCGAGAGCGCTGAAGAGCTTAAGCTCAAGCTGAGAGATCTTATGAGGAGGACCGATCAGATGATGCAGGGAATCCAGAAGTCTAAGGAGCTCGAGCTCCCTCCGGTTTACCTGTGAGGTGAGGATCATGGAGCGGAGGAAGCCTCTTTGGAGGGTTATTCTCGACGAGTTGAGGAGAATGGAGGCGGAGATGAACAGGGTGGAGGAGGAGTTCTTCAGGATGGTTAAGGAGGCCGAGGGGATGAGGAAGCAGATAACTCCTCTCTATAACCTCTACGAGTCAGGGGATGAGGTCATCCTCACGGCCGACCTACCCGGGACGAGCAAGGAGGAGATAGACCTCAGGGTCGGGGAAGACTACTTCAGGGTCGAGGCTCCCTGCAAGTCGCCTGTCAGAAAGGTCGAGGAAGGAAAATATGTTCTCCACGTTAGGCTACCCTTCAAGATCGATCCACAATCGGTTAGAGCCCGATATAAGGAGGGAGTGCTGGAGGTAGTGGCGAAAAAGAAGATAACGGGGTTCAGGGTCAAGGTCGAGTAGAGAAGGCCTTGATGACCGAAGTCCACGCCTTCGCTATGTTCTCGGGGTCGTATCCTCCTCCCCCGACAGCGACGATTCTTCCCTCACATTTTTCGTGGGCCAGCTCGTGAAGCCTCGAGGCGACGAACTTGTGAACCTTCTCCGTGTAGTTTAACCCTGTCAGCGGATCTCCCGCCAATCCATCTGCGCCCGCTTGGAGCAGTATGAAATCTGGGTTAGACTGCGCGAGAAATTCCTCGGCCATGCTGTCCCATGCCTCCTTGAACTCCCTCGTCCCGGCGCCTGGTAGGAAGCTTATGTTCAGCTTCGTTCCAAAGGCTTCTCCTCCTCCCCTCTCGTGCTCGAACCCTGTCCCGGGGTAAAGCGTTCTTCCGCTCTGATGGAAGTCGAGTATTCGGACGCGTTTATCGAAGTAGAAGCTATAGAAGACTCCGTCCCCGTGGTGAGCGTCGATATCCACGTAGAGCACTTCCCTCAACCCTGCCTTCTCCAATAGGTATTTTATGGCCACGGCGACGTCGTTGAAGATGCAGAAGCCTCCAGCCGAGTCCTTCCTCGCGTGGTGGAGCCCTCCCACGGGATTGAAGCCATGATCTATCTCTCCTTCGAGGACCGCTTTGACGAGCTCAAGGGTCGAGCCGACGACGTAGAGCGATGCCTCATAGCATCCTTTGAAGGCGGGCGTGTCCCCGTAGTCCAGATACCCTACTCCATCTCTGCATTTTTTCTCGACGAAATCAACGTAGCTTTTCTCATGGAAGATGATTACGTCCTCGGGTGAGGCGAGCTTGGGCTCGTATATTCTTAAGCTCTCACCCAGCTCTTTTTTCAGCTCCTCGACCTTCTTGAAGAAGATGCTCACCCGCTCCTTTCTAAATGGATGGGGGTCTGGGAAGCTGTACTTGAGGAGCTCGTCTCCCTTAACGACGCCGATCCTGCATCTCGCGCTCAGCTCATACACCTCCACTGATCGAGCGATTTCGCTGGTTTTTCCCGGGTTTTATCTGGTTCATAGGTCGTATATTGGCATTACGGGACTTCTCCGAGTGGGTGAGGATTCTTCGAGTAAGCCTCTCAGATAGGTTGAGTTTTTAATATGTTATAAAAATATATCTGGCGAATGCTTAGATATTTTCGATGGGTCGGAAATCGGATATAGATACTAGAGATCTGAAGATCCTTGAGATACTTCAGAAGAACGGGAGGGCATCTTACTCGGAGATCGCGAGGAAGATGGGGATGAGCGAGGCGGCGATCTATTCCAGAATTCAGAAGCTCATCAAATCAGGGGTTGTGAAGAAGATCCAGGCCATACTGGATCCTGAGAAGCTCGGGTTCACGGTCACGGCCTTCATATCGGTCGCGGCTCAGCCCATGAAGTATGATAAGGTTCTGGCCCGGATCGCGGATATCCCGGGAGTCCTCGAAGTCCACGACGTGACGGGGGAACATTACTGCCTCATCAAGGTCAGGACTAAAGATAGAGAATCTCTCGCCGAAATCCTGGATAAGATCGGAACCCTCGAGGGAGTGACTTCGACCGAGACGAAGATAGTTCTGAGAACCATTAAGGAGAGCTATGAGCTGCCTTTAACTCGGAAAGCTTAGGGGTAAAGCGTTTCAACGAGCTCGCCGAGGTTCCTAAATACGTAGGTGGGCTTAAGCTCCTCCGGGATACCGCGTAAATCAGATTCCTTCGCGATTCCCGTGAGAACGAGCGCCGTGTCCGCCCCTATCGCCTTCCCGGCCTTGATATCCGTGTCCAGCCTGTCTCCAACGACGAGTACCTCCGACGCCTCGAGGCCCAGCTTCTTCAAGGCCACGTCCATAATTATCCTCGAGGGCTTACCAACTATTATCGGCTCAAACCCGGCCATAGCCTTGAAGGCAGCGACAATCGCTCCGGAACCGGGCTCGATCCCCTCAGCTCCTGGATGAGTCACGTCGGGGTTCGTCCCTATGAAGACCGCGCCCTTGTGTATCGCCTTTAATCCGAACCTGAATTTCTCGTAATTTATCTCCGGATCCATTCCGACTACGACGTATTCCGCTTTCCGCCATTCGCTGGGCTCGAGGAGCTCGTGGCCGAAGCGCCTGCAATACTCTTTTACTCCTCGTCCGGCTATCACTAACACCTTACTAGGCCCGGACCTTGAGCGTATGTAGGCGGCGACGGCTTCCGAGACTGTTAGGACTTCTTCTGCTTCGCAATCGATCCCCATGCTTCTGAGCTTCTCCGCGAACTCCTCCGAGGTCCTCATCGGGTTATTGGTGACGTAAAGTATCTTCACGCCGAGCTTCTTCAGCTTAGTGAGGGCATCGACGGCTCCCTCGGTCGGCTCGCTCCCCACGTAGACGCATCCATCCAGGTCTAGGATCAATCCACGATAATTTTTCATCCGAACCATGGAGCTGGAGGTTTGCTTAAAGGATTCCGGCGGGAACATTATTATCTTAGATCCCTTTAACCCTTGTCGAAGACGATGACTAAGAATACCGCGGCGTATAGAAGGCTCACCCGCAAGCTCACGATCGAGAACCTGTGGCTATACGTTTTGAGCCTTTTGAAGAAGGAGCCCGTCTATGGATATGAGATAAGGGAGAAGATAGAGAAGCGGTTCGGCTTCAAGCCTGGCAAGGTGACGTGCTACATAGTCCTGCATAAGCTGGAGTCGGAGGGATTGATAGCGAGTAAGAAGATCGATGAGGAAAGCGGCGGCCCCCAGAGAAAATACTACGTTTTAACCGCTAAAGGCGAGAGAGCCCTTCAGAAGGCGAAATCGTTTTTAAAGAGGCTGGCCCAAGAGCTCTAGTTCATAAGTATAAACTATTTCACGGGTGTGAAACAGTTATATATCGATAGCCCCTTCTTCTAGCTGACATGTCAAAGGTAAAAGTTGCAATTATAGGAGTTGGTAACTGCGCTTCGGCGCTGGTTCAGGGAGTCTATTACTACAAGGATGCTGACGAGAACGAGAGGATCCCGGGGCTGATGCACGTCAGGCTCGGGCCGTATCACGTGAGCGACATAGAGTTCGTCGCGGCGTTCGACGTTGATAAAAACAAGGTTGGAAAAGATTTGTCGGAGGCGATCTTCGCTCCCCCGAACTGCACGAGGAGGTTCGCGGAGGTGCCTAAGCTCGGAGTCGAGGTAATGAGGGGAATGACCCACGACAGCATAGGGAAGTATCTCCATGGAGTTGTCGAGAAGCATCCATCGCCGACCGTTGACGTCGCGGATGTTTTGAAGAGCACGGGAGCTGACGTCGTGATAAACTTCCTTCCTGTCGGAAGCGAGTCTGCGACGAAGTGGTACGTCGAGCAAGTGTTGGAGGCCGGATCCGCCCTCGTCAACGGTATACCGGTCTTCATAGCGAGGGAGCCTAGGTGGCAGCAGGTCTTCGAGAAACGCGGGATACCCTTGATAGGGGATGACGTGAAGAGCCAGGTCGGGGCGACGATCCTTCACCGAACCTTGGTGAAGCTCTTCGTGGACAGGGGAGTTAAGGTTGAGAGGACTTTCCAGCTGAACTTCGGAGGGAACACGGACTTCCTGAACATGCTGGAGCGCGAGAGGTTGACGTCGAAGAAGATATCTAAGACGACCGCGGTTACGAGCCTGCTTCCCTACGACATCGGAGAAGAAAACATCCACATCGGGCCAAGCGACTACGTTCCATGGCTGAAGGACAGGAAGTGGGCGTACATCAGGATCGAGGGAACCGCCTTCGGTGGAGCACCGCTCTCGGTTGAGGCTAAGCTCGAGGTCTGGGACAGCCCGAACTCCGCCGGAGTAGTTATCGATGCCCTGAGATGCGCGAAGATAGCTAAGGACCGGGGAGTCGGGGGAGTGCTGATAAGTCCATCCGCGTACTTCATGAAGAGCCCGCCGGTTCAGTATCCGGATGACGTCGCTAGGCAGATGGTTGAAGAGTTCATTGAGGGAAAGAGGGAGCGATAAGCCTAGGAAGCCTCGAGAGATTGGAAGACGTTTGACAACCTGTTAATCGCCTTCTTTTTTTCTATTAAGTTCAGGTTCGATGATTTTATCGCGTCTATCAGCTCGTATAGCCATTTATCTTCAGCCTTTCTCGAGGGAATTTCCCTGAAGAGCATCGCCGGATCCGATAGGCTTGGGTAAACCCCGTATAGCTCTATGGATGCAGCTGCTAAGAAGCGGATCATCGCCGGGCCTACGCCGCGCAGCGATAAGAGCTCCTCGAAATCCCTCGGAGAATTTTTGTTCACCATCAGTATCGTCGACCACTTTACTTTCGGTACCTCGAAGGGACACCGCCTCTCCTCCCTCGCGTCGAACTCTATTAGAGTCGATTGGCTTGATGGAATTCTATAGAGAAGTCTTCGGAGAGAGTTGAGATCCTCGTTGACTGCTTCGACCGAGGTCTTCCTCGCTTCCGCGCTTTCCCTGTCGGTCATGTCGAGCACGAGGTTCTCCCTCTCGACTGAGACAATCCCGCTGTGCGGCTCCTCGACGAAGCTTCTAAGATTCATCGAGATCCAGTGGTATCTCCTTACTAGGTTGGCGGGTTTCACTCCCTGCTGGATTATCACCCATTCACCGTCTTCCGAGACTATCATGACGTGAAGGTATAGGTCGAATCCGTCTTGAACCGCGGCGCTGTCCACCTTGGCCACCATCCTGCTCGCGTACTTCAGCCTGGAAAGAGTCTCCTCATCGAATCCGAAGTATTCCG
>JAGGVM010000138.1 GCA_021157985.1 Nitrososphaerota archaeon
ACTCATAAGCTATCAACCCGACTAAGTAAACCGACGCGGCTCCCGACAAGGTTATGAAAAACCTCCATCCATACGGGTTATCTCCGAAGAGCTTGATCCCGAGCATCATCAAAGCCTTAGAGAGCGGTGGATGCTCGTTGTTCGCGGCTTCACCCCAAAACATTTTCCGCACAGCAGGAATGTAATGAGCTTCATCGAAAACGAAACCGCAGTTTCCTCCGTTAAACGGCGGAGTAACGCAGTCAGAAGGAGAGAGCTCTGGCCACGGGTAGGGGATTATCAAGATCTTTAAGACTATTATCAGCAGGGTTATCGCGGCGAGCCATAGGCGCAGATCGTTCAAGGATTTTATCTTAAGCGCTTTGGGAGCTCGGAACAACTTGAATAGACCTCCTGAACCAGAAATAGCTCTCTAATAGGATCATGAATAGGAGTATTGCTCTGAGGATTGCGAAGTTCTGGGGAAGCGAGCCGAACTTCGTGGGATTCGATGTCTCGAACCAAGTGAGAAGTATAGCGGAGTTCGCCAGCTCCAGCCCGAAATACGGGATCGGAATTTTCCCGAAGATCGCGAGGAATGGGAGTATCCAGAGAAGCATCTGAGGCGTGAAGACGTAGGTGGTCAATAGGAAGACCGCGACCCCCATGAACATCCTCTGATAAACGTCCTCGAAGTCGCATAAGTATACTTTCAGGAGCCCGTAGCCCATTAAAAGCATGCTGAAGAGCTTAGCCGTGTCCCATGAACTCCTATCCGGGAAGAACGCTATGAACCAAGCGTCCTCCAATCCCCAGCGCGCATGATATAGATAAGTTTCGTCGATGAACTTGGGGTTCAAGGCCCATAACGAGAGGTTCACCACAGCGAAGATCCCGACCGCTATAACCGCGTACCTGATCCTCTCCCTCCAACTTCGTATTTCCATAAGGATGAAAGGTAGAAAGATGAGGTTGACGAGCTTGATCAACGCGGCGACGGAGAAGACCGTAGCCGAAGCCCTGAGATTACCCCTAGAGAAGAGGTAGAGGGACGCAATGAGGAGGGCGGCGAAGATCATGTCGAAGTTGTAGACCGAGTAGAGGACGATGGATGGGCTGAGAACCAAGAAGACCAACACATATTCCAGGCCTACTCCCTTCTCCGAGGCAATCCTCATCACCAACTCCAATAAAACGAGATAAGATGCGAAGATTATCAGCGAGAAGATCGTATAGTAGGCGGTGATGTTTCTGCCGAACGCCGACACGTAGGCTATGAAGCCCGCTAAGGGCGGATACTCGAACTCCGCTTCGAGATATGGAACTTGGAGGAATGGGAGGAATCCCCTGTTCCAGAACGCCACTATGTCGGAGTAGATGTGGTGGCGGAGGATGGGATGGTGAACGAGATAGGAGAATAAGAAGCTCGTCACGGCCGCTGAGTAAACCGTTTTCTTATCTATGTTCATGGAGTCACCTCGTCAGGGACTTGCTCACGTAGGGGCCATCCGGGCTATAGCCCCGCTTATAGTAATAGTTTCTGACCCCGACCCCGCTTATCACGACTATCTTCCTCGCGTCCAACTCCTCCCGGGCTATTCTCTCCGCCTCCTGGAGAAGCCTTGACCCAAACGCCTTATGCTGCACGGCTATTTCATCGGAGCCGCTCTCCCCTACCGGGATCATTCTCCCATAGACGTGAAGCTCTCTCACGAGAGCCGCGTTCCTCAGCTCCTCTCTGAGAACCCGCGAGGGAAGCCTCAACCTCAGAAAAGCTATCAGGACATCGTTTACGACGTCTTCGTAGGAGAGGAAATACTCCACTCCGCCCGATGCCTCGTATCTCCTCACGACCAACTCGACCTTGTCGAGATCCGGGCGAACTCCATCCCTCAGGAACCGGTGACCCACCTCCCGGCATCGGATACATCTACACCGCATGCCCTTTCTTCTTAGATACTCTTCCACGGCTTCCCTTAAGTTGGGTATCTTGTTTCCGGCAACGGCCACTCTGAGGGGGATCTCACGCTGAACGCGCTGTATCCTGACATAGGGAGGCGTCAGCTCGAACCATTTCGCGAGAAGCTCGACCAACTCCTCGTCTTCATACGGCTTATACTCGCCTCTTTTCCAGAGCTCGTAGAGGCCGGTCCGGGGGAGAACGAGGGTTGGATATATCTTGACCATGTCGGGTCTGAAGTCCGGGTCCTCCCACAGCCGCCTATACATCTCTAAATCTTTCTCGATGCTGGATCCGGGTAGGTTGGGCATGAGGTGGTAGCCGACCTTGAAGGCCAGGTCTTTCAGATCTCTCGTAGACTCTACTACGTCCTCGACCGTATGCCCCCTGTTTATGATCCGATATATCTCATCGTCCAGCGCTTGAACCCCTATCTCGACCCTTGTAACCCCGAGCTCTAGGAGCCTCTGAGCCTGAGGAAGCTTAGCCCAATCCGGCCTCGTCTCAACCGTTATCCCCGAGATCCTGTGCTGCGCGGATCTCTCAGCGATCTTCAAAGCGTCTTCGAGAGAACTGGAGCTGGAGCTGTTCAGAGCGTCTAGGCAGCGCTTCACGAACCACCGCTGGAAGCCCCAGGGAAGCGCCGTGAACGTCCCGGCTATGAATATGAGCTCGACTTTATCGACCTCGTGGCCCATCCGCTTAAGCCTTCCAACCTGACTCAAGACTTGTAGATATGGGTCATAGTCGAGGAGGTGGGCGAGCCTGATTACGTCTTCTTCTCCGGTGTGGCTTTTAGGAGCATCGGATCCTCCGGGGCAGTATATGCATCCTCCGTGCGGGCAGTCGCGCATGGGGACGACGACCGTGATCACGCTCACGCCCGAGATGGTCTTCACGGGCTTCTTCCGCAAAACCTTGGACAGCCTATCTCTCAAATGGCTTGGAGCGTTATCGAGTATATCGATGTTCGATGGAACCCTATCCAGCTTAAACTCCTTCGCGACGATGCGCTTAGCCTGGTCGACGGGAACCCTTTCTTCGGCTATGAGGATTGCCACCCGCCTGCAGGCCTCCCTGAAGCAGTCGCCACGCTCCACGAGCATCCCTTTACTCCTCCGAGATCTCCGAAGACCCCCGCTTTAAATCTCGCTTCCCGCATGCTAAAATAGCTCAAAAACATCCCTAGAGATCAGCTGGGAAAGATGCCTGAGTATTGGTTCAAGTACGGCGTGACGGAGGTTTCGATGGAGATTCCAGGCGAGATAAGGCATAGGAGGATGGAGCTTGGGCGAGGAGAGCTGAGCGAGGAGGCTTGGATCAAGGTGAGGGAGTTCGCCGAAGACTTGGTGAAAGACCTCGGATCGGGTTGGGTGACCCTGGTTTACGATCACTCCGGAGACAGCTTCACGCCCTTGGTGCTCAAGCACTTGGTCGAGTCGATATCGGAGAACCTGCCGGAGGATAGGATCAGGCTGCTCACTTCATGCTGGAGGCTCGACCGATCAGCTGGATTTGATCACATGAAGAGAGAGTTCAAGAGGCATGGGATAAAGGCGAGGTTCATCGAGGCAGCGGAATCGGAGAAAGCGCATCTAAACGGATTGAAGATCTCCAAAGATATCTTAGGTTCTTCGGCCACGGTGATAATCACGGCTTCAGAGCCTCACGGGCTTCTCGGAAAAGCATCGATAAAAGAGGCGCTGGCCCTAGGAGGATACGTCGAAGCCGAGCAAGCCGGGGAAGCCAGCAACCTAATTGAGGAAATCTGGGAAAGCCTCTCTTCAAGGCTATCAATGCAGGCGATTACAAACCTGAACGGCGAGATCCATCTCGGCGACGCATCGGAAATCGAGAAAGAGATCTCTGAGAAGAAGTTTGATGTATCCGTTGAGGACTTCGACGCCGTCATCGCGGGATCAGGTGGATATCCGAAGGACTCCATTCTCCGATCCGTCGTCCACGTTCTCGGGCTTCTGAGAGGAGCTGTTCGAGATGATGGGCTCATAGGAGTTATAGCGGAGTGCAAGGGCGGAGTGGG
>JAGGVM010000158.1 GCA_021157985.1 Nitrososphaerota archaeon
GCGATAATAGACTTCCACATCTTACGCGTCTTAGAGAGATACGGCGTGATCGAGCCTGTGAAGACCTTGACCAAGAAACGCTATCTCGAGATCGAGTCCATTCTAAGGAGGATCGCGTCGAGGCTTGAGGTGAGCTTGGCGGAGCTGGATCTCTACCTCTGGTACATGGACGCGGGGGAGATCTTGAAGTAGTTCCGGGCTAACGCGAGGCCTGCTCAAGCCTTATCAAGTACTCCCTCACCTTCCTTCCGAACCCCCTTCCAGCGACCTCCCCCGTCTTCCTCACAACCCTATGACATGGAATTATCAGGACGAGCCTATTGCTCCTCAAGGCGTTCGCGACCGCCCTCGCGGCCCTCGGCCTCCCAATCCTCGCCGCCACCCACCCATAGCTCCTCGTCTCACCGAAAGGTATCCTCCTGGTCTCATCCCAGACCTCGAGCTGAAACCTGGTTCCCTCGGCCCGGAAAGGATGATCGAACTCAACCCTTTCGCCGGAGAAATACGCTTCCAAATCTTCAACGAAATCCCTGAACACCCCGTCATCACGCCTCGCAGACGGATATCCCGCCTTAACCTCCTCCTCGAATTCCCCGAGATCACGGTAGAACCCGACTCGGACGAACTCCTCCCCGAGCCTAACGAAGCCCACGTAGAAGAAGGGCGCCCGAAAATACCCGAAATAGATCTCCGACATAGGTCCGAGGGAAATTGAAGATTAATATGAGATAAATCTGAGGTATCCGCTGCCATGGGCGGTCCATATCACATTCTCGCTAAGCCCGGTGAGATAGCGGAGAGAGTGATCGCGGTAGGTGATCCCGCCAGGGTCGAGCAGGTCTCAAAGCTCTTAGAGGAGAGCCGGCCCGTAAACCTGCATAGAGGCTTCCCGGTGTACACGGGTACCTATGATGGGGTCAGGGTCTCGGTGGCGTGCCACGGAATCGGGGGGCCTTCCTCGGCGATAGTCTTCGAGGAGCTTAGGATGCTCGGGGCGAAGGCGATAGTGAGGCTTGGAACGGCTGGAGGTTTCCTACCCGAGATGGAGCCCGGGGAGCTCGTCATACCCGACGCGGTCGCCACCTTCTCGACCTACGGGGTTCTCGCGACCTATGCTCCCGGAGTGCATCTCCCCCTCGCACCGAACTACGAGGTGATCGAGGCCCTGGTTCAAGAGGCCAGGAGGATGAAAGTGGATTTCAGGGTTGGGGCGGTGATCTCGAACGACGCCTTCTACGCGGAGAGCAAGGAGTTCGCTGAGGAGTGGAGGAAACGCGGGGTAATAGCGATCGAGATGGAGTGCGCCTCCCTCTTCGGAGTCTCCAGGATCAGGGGCTTGAAGTCGGGAGCCGTCTTAATCCTCAGCAATAACGTTGTGAGGGAGACCCCGATCCTGACGGCTGACAAGCTCGAGGAGAGCGTCGAGAAAGCGGCTAAGATAATACTCGAAGCGTTCAAGAAGATAGATGTGGATTGAAAAAGGCGATTATTGCCGCGTGATGTTATGCATCGCCACCAAGTCTTTTTTGAAGGGCTTAAGCTTCCTGGGGATCTCCACGTCTATCGGGTCTCTCAGCGACAATCCTCTCTCCTTTTTGATCTTCCAGACCATGGAGTTGAATTGGGTTAGCTCCTCGGTGTACCTCGTATACCTCCTATCCCATTTAGGCTTCGGGAACTTCTCGAGGTGGATGCTCTTATCCGAGTAAAGCTTCCTCCAGATGTAGTCCGTTATGAAGGGGGAGATCGGCGCGAGCAGTAGGAGAACGGTTCTGAGGGCTTCGTGTAAGGTGAACCACGCCGCTCTCTGCTCCTTCTCCGAGAAACCCCTGCCATATGCCCTCTGCTTCGAGAGCTCGATGTAGTGATCCGCGAAGAGGTTCCAGGTGAAGTTCCTTATGGTCACGGCTGGAACGAAGAAGTTGAACTCCTTGTATCCCTCCAAGCTTTTCCTCACGGCCGCCGAGAGCTCGGCGAGGATCCACTTATCGCTGGGGGTGAGGGAGGCGCGCCTAGGCTTCGGGAAGGCTGAGACATATCTCGCTATGTTCATGAGCTTCGTGATGAATTTCCCGGCGCTGGCGATCCTCTCCTCGGAGATCCTGAAGTCCTCTCCCAAGCTGGCCTCCTGGGCGCTCCAAAACCTGAACCTGTCCGCTCCATATTTCTCGATTATCGGATAGGGGTCGATCACGTTTCCCTTGCTCTTGCTCATCTTCTCTCCTTTCTCATCCAGGCCCGTCCCGCTTATCCAGACTGCTTTGAACGGCATCTTCCCCGTGAGCTGATAAGCCCTAAGAATCGTGTAGTATAGCCAGGTGCGGACGATGTCTTTTCCCTGAGGCCTAATCGCGACCGGGTAAGCTTTCTTGAAGAACTTAGGATCCCGCATATACTTCGTTATGAAGAGGGGTGAGATGCTGGAATCCATCCAGGTGTCGAAGGTCCTCGTCTCCCCTATGAACTCCGTATGCCCGCATTTCTTACACCTGTCGAAGGGAGGCTTCTCAGCCCACGGCCTATAGTACTTCCCAGGAGGCGGGACATGCGGTTCCCCGCACTTCGCGCAGTACCAGATCGGGATCTCGGTTCCGTAAACCCTCCGCCTGCTTATCGGCCAGTCTATTCTCAGGGACTCTATCCAGTCGATGAGGAGCTTTCTGTGATGCTCGGGGTAGAACTTCATCTTCGACGACAATTTCTTAAGGGTCTCCGCGAATTCGAGCTGCTTCAAGTAGTACTCCTGCATGGGGATTATCTCGATCGGCGTCTTGCTCCGCTCGCAGAGAGGGGTCCTGTGCATTATGTTCTCGATTTTGACCACGAGCCCCATGTCCTGGAGGTCTTTGATTATCGCCTCCCTGGCTTCCTCGACCTTCATTCCAGCGTACTTGCCCGCCGCCTCCGTCATCCTCCCGTCCAAGTCTATCGCGACTACCTCTTTCAACCCCAGCTCCCTGAAGAGCAGGACATCCGTGTAGTCTCCGTAGCTGCAGACCATCACCGCGCCGGTTCCGAACTCGGGCTTAGCAGCCGGATGAGGAATTATCTCTATCTCCCTGTTATAGATCGGGGTTATCGCGTGCTTTCCGTGGAGATGCTTGTACCGGTCGTCGGCGGGGTTGACTATGACCGCTTGGCATGCCGGGAGGAGCTCGGGTCTCGTCGTCGCTATGATGAGGTCGCTTCCATCCTCCTTCACCTTGAACTTAATGTAGACGAGCTTGGCGGGTCTCTCCTCGTATTCTATCTCGGCGTCGGCGATCGTGGTCTTGCAGACGGGGCAGTAGTTATTCGGCCTGGTGGCTGAGTAGATGAGGCCGCGGTTCCAGAGCTCTATGAACGTGGCCTGGGTCAGGCTCCTGTACTCGGGGGAATCCGTCCTATAGTAGTTCTCGAAGTCGCCGCTCAGGCCCATCCGCTTCATGAGCTGAATCATCTCGGACTCGAGTTCGTCGAGGCTTTCCCTGCAGAGCTCGAGGAACTTCTCCCTCGGGACATCTCTCAAAGATACGCCTTTCACCTTCTCCGTGTAGATCTCGACGGGAAGCCCGTTCCTATCCACCCCTATCGGGAAATAAACCTCGTATCCCATCATCCTCGCGGTCCTGGCGATCATGTCGATCTGCGAGTAGTGGGCCGCGGCCCCGATATGCCACGGTCTTCCCGACGGGTAAGGTGGGGGTGTGTCGATGACGAAGAAGGGCTTCCTGCTCCTCGGATTGAACTTGTAGATCTTCTCTTTCTCCCAGAGCTTGTAGATCTCGAGTTCGAGCTTGGGGTCCCATCTCTTCTCCGTGATTTTACCCTGCATCTTTTCCCAGCTCCGAAACCGCGTCTATGAGCAGGTCGCGTGAAGTCTATTTAAACTGTCTCTCATGGATGTTCGTTGATCCGATGCCGTGGAAAACTTCCTCGAAGAGGTTGGTGGGTTACTCGTCGACCGCGGCGGCAGCCGTGATCTGGGGGTCGAACGGGGTCGTCGTCAACATGCTTTCCCTCGACGCCTCGGCGATAGCCTTCTTCAGGGTTTTCTTCGCCGCCCTGATCCTCGCGCCGATAATGCTGGTCTTCAAGAGATCTGAGCTAAGGGCTTCCGCTGGCCAGCTCAAGCTCCTCGCGCTGAACGGCTTATTCCTCTCCATGGGCTGGGTATTCCTCTTCCTCTCGATGAAATTGATCCCGATCGCCGACGCCGTCCTCTTGAACTACCTGGCCCCGGTCTTCGCCGCAGCCCTTGCCCCATTTTTCCTAGGCGAAAAGCTCGAGAAATCCGCCCTACTGGCTCTGCCGCTCGCCTTCTCGGGAACGGTCCTCATATCCTATGAGAGTATCTCAGGATCCCCTAACCCAAGCCCTCTCGGCGTCTTCTCGGGTATTCTCGCCGGCGTGAGCTACGCGGGCTTCATCCTAACCTCGAAAAAGCTTAGAGCAAGTCTCTCAGGCCTGGGAACCGCCTTCTCCTCCTACTGCTTCGCCTCGATATTCCTCAGCCCCGCGCTCTTCACGCCCATGAGCCTAGATCTCCCGAGCCTAATCATCCTCGTCTTCCTCGGGGGCTTCA
>JAGGVM010000056.1 GCA_021157985.1 Nitrososphaerota archaeon
CTCGCTGAGAGGTTGGGCTTCGAGGGAGAGCGGTTGATAGCCGTGAACAAGCGGGTTGCGACGACCAGGAGGGTGATAAAGATCGGGGAAGCGAGGGAGAGCATACTGATAATCCGGAAGCCCGCTTAGCCTCTTCCTTAAACCAATATATCCGAGCTTCCACATAGTGATGCCGTGCGAATAGTCAGCTATAGCTTGGACGAGGAACGGGATTACGGCTTCATGATATCTAGGAGCGAGTTCATCCCGAGGGAGTTCGTCGAGAGCGCCTTGGGCTTCGGCCTGCCGAGAGATCTCAAAGCGCTCCTCCCGGATCGAGAGCTCCTCCAGCTCATCGAGTCCACCCTAAAGGAGACGAAGATCGAGGCTCTTCCATTAGACGCCGTCCACCTAGGCCCCCCGATACCGAACCCCGGGAAGATAATCTGCCTCGGATTGAACTACGAGGATCACATCGAGGAAGCGGAACACGAGGCCTCCGAAGGATTACCCATCTTCTTTAAGCCGTCAACCGCCCTAACCGGCCCATATGATCCAATAGTCAAACCCGAGTTCGTCAAGCAGCTCGACTACGAGATAGAGCTCGCGGTAGTGATCGCCGACCGATGCAAGAACGTTAGAACCTCCGAGGCGATGTACCACGTGTTCGGCTACATGATCTTGAACGATGTCTCGGCCAGGGATATCCAGTTCAAGGATGGCCAATGGACTCGGGGGAAGAGCTTCGACACCTTCGCCCCCACGGGTCCCAGCCTCGTCTCCGCCGACGAGATAGGCGATCCACATAATCTCCGAATGCTGACGAGGGTTAACGGCGAGGTAAGGCAGAGCTCGAACACTTCCCGAATGCTCCTCAAGGTTCCCGAGATAATCTCGATCCTCAGTCAGGGTATGACCTTGGAGGCCGGCGACGTGATAGCGACGGGAACCCCCGGAGGAGTCGGGATCTTCTGGAAGCCTGCTCCGAGACTTCTCAAGCCCGGGGACACTGTCGAGATGTGGATCGAGAAGATAGGGTCGATAAAGAACCTCGTGGTATCCGAGGGAGAATGATCCTCCGGTTGAGATCTAAAAACTTAATACCTTGACCTGCGATCTGCAAAGCGCATGTCGAAAAGCAGGTTTGACGTTATAGTGGTAGGGGCGGGGCCGGCCGGGGTCTCCGCTGCTAAGGCCTCAGCCCTAACCGGCGCGAAAACACTTCTTCTCGAGAAAAACCCGGTGATAATGGCGCTGAAGCCCTGCGGCCAAGCGGTCAGCCGTCACGCTCTCGAAACCGCCGAGCTGAAGCCGTTTCCAGGCTTGGTGGTGAACGAGGTCAGAGCCATAGTTTACGCCCCTAATGGGCAGGCTATCGAGATAAACGAGAAAGGCTTCCTGATCAATAAGACCGTTCTCCTCCAGGAGATCGCGGTTCAAGCGGCCTCGGCCGGCGCCGAGATACACGTCAACGAGGCTTTCCTAGATCTCACCAGAAAAGACGGCCGCTTCCTGGTCAAGACGACCCGCGGAGAGTATGAGGCATCGGTGGTGATCGGCGCTGATGGCTATAACTCCAGGGTGGCTAGAGCCTTAGGGATTAAGGAGCGGTCGGAGCCAATTCCGAGCCTGCAGTTCGTATTGGCTGGGCGTGAGCCGGAGATCCCCGACGCGATAAGGATCTACATCAGCAACGAGGTGGCTCCGAAAGGCTATGCCTGGATCTTCCCGATAAGCGGAAAGCTCGTGGAGATCGGGCTAGGCGTCCGAGGCGCGCCGATCAAGCCTTACGCGGACAAGCTTCTCAAACGGTTTTCAAAAGAGTTCGACGGAGCCCAGATAATCGATAATCGAGGTGCACCGGTCCCGATAGGTGGGGTGATAAGCCAATACATATTCGACGGCGCGATCCTGATAGGCGACGCGGCGGGAATGGTGATCCCTCTGACAGGTGGAGGAATACATTCATCGATCTCCGCCGGTTTGGCTGCTGGAGAGGTGTCGGGGAAAGCTGCGCAGGAAGGCGATGTCTCGAAGAGCAGGCTCAGCGAGTTCGACGAGCGGTATCGGCCCTGGCTGGATAGGATAAGGAAGAGCCTGAGGGTTATGAGGGTTTTGGAGGGCTTGAGCGACGAGGAGTTCAACCTGCTCGCCGAGGTCTTCGACGACAAGGACGTAGTCGATCTAGCGAACGGCTTAAACGTCTCCAGAGCCGCTAGGAAGCTCCTCCAGCACCCGGTCCTGGCCGCGAAAGTCGCTAAGCTGCTGATAGGGCTCTGAAAACGCGGGAAATATCCTTAAGTTAGCGGCCTCCGAGTTTAAGGGGGTTAGATAGGTCCATGTTCCCCGAAATTTTAAAGCTTCCAAAGAAG
The DNA here is from genome assembly GCA_021157985.1 of Nitrososphaerota archaeon. Classification (GTDB taxonomy): domain Archaea; phylum Thermoproteota; class Nitrososphaeria_A; order Caldarchaeales; family Wolframiiraptoraceae; genus Wolframiiraptor. The sequence goes on from JAGGVM010000056.1 coordinate 2,352, forward strand.
CTCGAGATAGGAGAGGTTAAGCTCAACCCCTCCGAATCCGCTTTACTAGTTATAGATGTTCAAAACGATTTCGTCAAGCCCTCGGGAAAGCTCTACGCCAAGGGAGCCGAGAAGATAATCGAGCCCATTCAGAAGCTTCTCTCCAAGGCTCGATCGGCGGGGGCGACCGTGATATTCACCCAGGACTGGCATATTAAAGACGATCCCGAGTTCAAGATATGGGGGGAGCACACCCTCGAGAACACTTGGGGAGCCCAGATAGTGGACGAGCTCAAGCCCCGTGAATCAGACATAGTGGTGCAGAAGCCGAGCTACGACGCCTTCTACTCGACAAGACTCGATCAAATCCTCAGGGCGAGAGGCGTGAAGAAGCTGGTTCTAACAGGGCTCATGGGGAA
>JAGGVM010000073.1 GCA_021157985.1 Nitrososphaerota archaeon
GACATAAACCCCCAGATCATAGGAGAAGACGTCGGCGAGGTCGTGGGCTTAGAGAGGATCGGGGTGAAGGTGACGGCGAACGTCGAGGAAGCGTTGAAAAGCTCCGAGATAGTGCTGCACGCGACCTCATCTTATCTCCCACAAGTCTATCCCCAGCTCCTAGAAGCAGTAAAGCTCGGGAAATCCGTGGTATCGACCTGCGAAACCCTCTCCTATCCGTTTCACAGGTATCCGGTGCTGGCCCGGAAGCTCGACGAAGCCGCGCGGACCTACGGGGTCTCAGTGATAGGCACGGGGATAAACCCGGGTTTCCTCCTCGACACCCTCGCCTCGGTCCTCGCCGCCTCGGTCCCAACCATAAAAAAGATCAGGGCGCGGCGTTCGCTCGACGCTGCTAAGAGGCGGAGTTCATTCATCAAGAAGATCGGGGTGGGCTTAGATCCATCGGAATACGGGGAGAAATTGAAGAGAGGCGAGTACAGCGGCCACGTGGGCTACGCCGAATCCGTCTACTTGATCGCCGACGCGGCCGGGCTTAACCCCTCCAAGGTCGTTGAAGGCCAGGAACCGGTGATAGCCGAGGAGCGGGTTGAGAGCGGCGGGATAATAGTTGAAGCCGGGAAGGTGAGCGGCATAAGGGGCTTCGGCGCGGGCTTCGTAGGCGATGAGGAGAGGATCCGGGTTGAGTTCGAGGCCTCGGTCGGAGCTGAGGAGTACGAGGAGATAATCGTCGAGGGCGGGGATTACTCGGTTAAGTGGAGGAGCAGCGGGACGCCCGGAGATCTGGGAACGGCGTCGATCGTGCTCTCGGTCGCGGAGAGGCTCGAGTACGCTCCATACGGCCTTCTCACGATGAGCGATCTCCTACCCTTCAGGATAGGCCTCCGTTGAGCAAAAGCCTAATTAGCCCTCGAAACAATTCATCAACCGGGTTAGAGCATGGCTCCGAGTCCAGCAATAATAGCGACAACACCTATAGGGGTAATCGCGCTAGCAGACGGCGCAGTAAAGTATCGTAAACTATTCGATGGCGACGCTGGGTCGCGGGCGGAGAGGTTCGCCAAGGCGCTTGAAGGAGAGGTCATCGAGGAAGTGAGAGAAGCCGTCTCCGCGCTTAGGGATGGATCGCGTGAAATCGCCGTAGCCCCATCCACCCTTCTAACGAACCTAGCCAAGGAGTATCCCGACTTATCCTTCAGGGAAGTCGACGGCCCCTTATGCCTCGAGAGGTTGTTCGCTGAGAACGGCCTGGTCTCCAGCGTCGAGGAGTATCGAAGGCTGGTCAAGGAGGTCATGGATAGGATCGTCACGGCCGAGCTCAAGGAAGCCGTCGCTCGAAGGGATATGATGATAGTCCACGCGGTCCACATACTCGAAGACCTCGACAAGCAGATCAACATGTTCTACACGCGGTGCAGGGAGTGGTTCGGATTGAACTTCCCGGAGCTCGCCGACCTAGTCGACGACCTGGAGCAGTATATGCGGATAGTGGCGGAGTTCGGTTCGAGGAGGAACATGACGGAGGAGCGGCTGAGGGAGATAGTCGGCCCTAAGAAGGCCAGAGAAATAATGGAGAAAGCGGCTTCATCCGTTGGAGCGGACCTAAGCCCCGAAGACGAGGAAAGAGTGAAAGAGGTCGCGCGTGAAGGGCTGAGGCTCGTCAACCTGAGGAAGGAGCAGGAGAGATATCTGGAGGAGTTGATGTCGGCGGAGGCCCCGAACCTCGCGGCGATAGCGGGCCCGATCCTTGGAGCGAAGCTCATCTCCATGGCCGGCGGGTTGGAGAAGCTCGCGAGGCTTCCGGCGAGCACGATCCAGGTTCTGGGAGCGGAGAAGGCTTTGTTCAGGTTCTTCAGGACCGGTAGAGGCGCGCCTAAGCATGGAGTGATCTTCCAGCATCCCTACATCCATGGATCTCCGAGGTGGCAGAGAGGCAAGATCGCGAGGCTTCTCGCGACGAAGATCGCGCTGGCAGCTAGGATAGATTATTTCTCGAGGGAAGATCGGAGCGGTGAGCTCAGGAAATCGCTTGAGGAAAGGCTCGCCGAGATCAAGAAGAAATACGCGCAGCCGCCTCCGAAGAAGCATCGCAAGCCCTCGAAGAAAGGGAAGAGGAAGAAGGGGAAGAAGCGGAAATGATTATAGCCTCGATGCGGAGGTGAATGTTGAGAAATGGTCGAGATAACTCCACATGAAAAGTTCAAGGGAATCTACTGGGTGAAGGAAGCCGAGAAAGTATTGGCGACGAAGAGCCTCGCTCCGGGAACGCAGGTCTACGGAGAAAAGCTCTACAGGAAGGGATCGGAAGAGTATCGGAGCTGGATTCCCTATAGAAGCAAGCTCGCAGCAGCTATACTCAAGGGATTAAAGAACATGTTCATCGAGGAGGGAACGCGGGTCCTATACCTCGGAACGGCGACGGGGACGACGTCAAGCCACGTCTCGGATATAATCGGGGAATCAGGTGTGCTTTACGGAGTTGAATTCGCTTCGAGGGTGATGATACAGTTCAAGCAAAACGTCTCCGATAAGCGGGCGAACGTCATCCCGATCTTCGCTGACGCGCGGAAACCTGGAACCTATGCGTCGATAGTCGGCGAGGTAGACGTCCTATACTGCGACGTCGCTCAACCTGAGCAAGCGAAGCTTTTCTCAGATAACGCGAGACTCATGCTGAAAAGCGGAGGCCACGGATACCTGGCGGTTAAGGCGAGGAGCATAGACAGCGTCCAAGAACCAGAGGTCGTTTACAGAAGGGAGATAGAGGTCCTGGAGAAAAACGGGTTGAAGCCGATCGAAGTGATCTCGCTCGAGCCATATGAACGCGACCACGTCATGGTCGTCCTAGAGTACGCTTGAGCTCCCGGAGGTATCGATCGATCTCTCTCGCCGCTTTAATTCCATCAGCGGATGCTATCGTATAGGTCGAGGCCCCCCTCACCACGTCTCCTCCAGCGAACACGCCTCTCCTACTCGTCTCAAGCCTCTCGTTCACCTTTATCATCCCCCTCTCGGTCAACTCTATTCCACATTTCTCGGATACCCAATCGGTTGAAGGCGTTTCACCGGTCGCGAAGAGAACGTGGTCAGCCTCCACCTCGAACTCCGATCCCTCAACCGGGATAGGCCTCCTCCTACCATCCGGGCCAGGCTCCCCGAGCCTCATCCTCACGCATCTAATCTTAGAGACGCGGCCGTCTCGACCGATTATCTCTATAGGCTGGGCCAGGAAGACTATCTCGACTCCTTCCTCTAAGGCTTCCTCGACTTCTTCAGGGTTGGCGGGCATCTCGCGCCTGCTCCGCCTATACATTATCTTGACCTCGCTTGCTCCAAGCCTTAGCGCCGTTCGAGCCGCATCGACGGCCACGTCCCCTCCCCCGATCACCCAAACCCTTCCCTCAAGCCTCTTCACCAACCCCTTCTTCACGTCGATCAAGAAGTCCAAGGCTCGGCGAACTCCCTCGAGTTCTGCTCCCTTTATCGCCGGTATA
>JAGGVM010000053.1 GCA_021157985.1 Nitrososphaerota archaeon
ATAGGAATAGGCTGCATAGTCCCACATCCCATGATGGGCTTCGGCGGAGGAGCCAAGATAATCTTGCCTGGAATAGCCTCTCTAAACGCGATCGAGCGTAACCACGCCGACCTAGGCGGCTACGTGAAGGGATCGGCTCCCCATCCCACGACGGGGTGGGATAAAAACGAGGGCAACGTCCTGAGGTTGGATTCGGAGGAGTTCGCCCGGATCTCGGGTCTTCACCTCAAGATAGACGTGCTCGTTAACGGCTACAACGAATCGATAGGAATATTCTCGGGAGACGTCGTTGAGGAGCAGAGGAAGGGGGTTGAGGAAGGGCGGCGAGTGTACTCGAGCCCGATGCCCGAAAACTATGACGCAGTAGTCCTGAACACGTCGGCTAAAGCCAACGAAGCCTCCCTCGCGATCTCGAGCTGGTATCCTCTTCTCAAGGAGGGAACGGTGGCGGTGCTCGTGGCCAATCCTCCCGAGGGGCAGATAACCCACTACGCTTATGGAAAGTTCGGGAAAAACCGGGTTGGAACAATATTCAATCCCCCTCAGCCGCTAGAAAAGCTCAAGAGACTGATAATTTACTCAGAGTATCCTGAAGTCGATCCCCAGCTTCCAATAGCGAGAAAAGAGGATATGACTTGGATAAAAGATTGGAACGAAGTATTAGAGGTGGTGGAGGCCGAGGTCGGGAAGCGCGATGTGCGGATCGCCGTGATCCCCAACGCCGAGATCCAGAGACCTCATCTCTCGAACAAGCTTTAATTATACCCTGCTATACTTGGATTTGGTATGCTTTTTTCGGAGCTCGTAGAGCTCTACGAAAGGATCGAGGCCACGACCGGAAGAATAGAAATGACGAATCTCCTCGTCCAGCTCCTCTCCAAGTCCCCTCCAGAAATAATCGATAAAGTAGTCTATCTCACGATAGGAGAAGTCTATCCCCCCTTCGTCGGTTTGGAGCTCGGGGTAGCCGACAGGCTCGCCCTAAGGGCCATACGCCTCGCCTCCGGGGCCGGAGAAAAAGAAGTGGAGCAGGCTTACAAGGAGCTCGGAGACATCGGGCTCGTGGGAGAGAAGATGCTCGCTAAGAGAAGCCAGGCAACGCTCTTCATGGAGCAGCTGACGGTGGAAGACGTTTACTCAGCTTTGGAAAGGATCTGCAAAGCCGGCGGAGAAGGCTCGGTGGAGATGAAGGTCCAGATTCTCAGCGGCCTACTCGCCTCAGCCCAGCCTAAGGAAGCGAAATACATCCTAAGAATAGTTACGGGAAAGATGCGGTTAGGGGTCGCTGATATGACCGTCCTCGACGCGCTCGCCATAGTTTTCGGAGGAGGAAAGGAGGCGCGTCCCGTCTTCGAGAGAGCCTACAACCTGAGCTCGGACATCGGATACGTGGCGAAGGTGGCTGCAACGGAGGGGATAGAAGGCATAAAGAGATTCAGGATAACCTTGGGGAAGCCCATCAGGCCTATGCTCGCGGAGAGGCTTGGATCGGCTGAGGAAATACTCCAGAAGCTCGGTGGAAAATGTTTAGCGGAATACAAGTACGATGGCGAGCGGATGCAGATCCATAAGAAAGGCGACGAGGTCATGATCTTCTCGAGGAGACTCGAGAACATCACCTGGCAATATCCTGATGTCGTGGATATGATCAGAGAACACGTGAAAGCAAACGAGGCGATCTTGGAATGCGAATGCGTCGCCGTCGATCCGGAAACCGGTGAAATGCTTCCATTCCAGGAGCTCATGCACAGAAAGAGAAAACACGACATCCATAAAGCAATCGAGCAATACCCCGTCAATCTCTACTTCTTCGACGCCCTCTATATCGATGGAAAAGACCTGACCTTGAAACCCATCGAGGAAAGGAGGAAAACCCTCGAATCCATAATCCAACAGAGCGACCAAGTAAAGCTGAGCAAGGCGATTTTCACGGATGACCCCCGGGAGCTTGAGAAGTTCTTCCACGAAGCGATCGAAAGCGGGTGCGAGGGCCTCGTCGTAAAAGCAATCGGAAAAGAGGCGATCTACCGAGCCGGGGCGAGGGGGTGGCTCTGGATAAAGCTGAAGAGGAGCTATAAGAGCGAAATGATGGATACGGTCGACCTCGTAGTGGTCGGAGCTTTCCATGGACGGGGAAGAAGGAGCGGCACCTATGGCGCGCTCTTAATGGCGGCATACAACAAACAGAAAGACGTCTTCCAATCGGTATGTAAGGTTGGAAGCGGCTTCACCGACGAGGACCTCAAAAAGCTTCCCGAGATGCTCGAGCCCTACAAGATCCCGCATAAGCATGCGAGGGTCGAAACCGGTATGGACGCGGATGTCTGGTTCGAGCCTAAGCTCGTCTTGGAGATAATAGGTGATGAGATAACGATAAGCCCGATCCATAAGGCGGGATGGGGAGTGATAAAGGACGGCTTCGGGCTCGCTATAAGGTTCCCGAGGTTCACGGGCAGGTATAGGTTTGATAAGGCCCCCGAGGACGCGACGACGACCGATGAGATCGTGGAAATGTATAAGCGTCAGCTGAAGAAGATCACCGCAACCCCGGCCGGCCAAGGCCAGGAGGTCCTCTAAATGCCCGGAGAACAGGAAAAAACGAAAGAGCTCGCGGAAATAAAGGAATACATAGAGAAAAGGCTCGAAGA
>JAGGVM010000061.1 GCA_021157985.1 Nitrososphaerota archaeon
CGCGATGGGTTTATCCTCTAAGAGAGCTTTCGGAAAGCTCTCGAAGAGCGATCAGGAGAAAGTTATAGAGTCTTTGCGTGCCTTGAGGATCCTAGATCTGGCTGAGAGATCCTTCGGAAAGCTCAGCGGTGGGCAGCAGCAGAAGGTGATGTTGGCGAGGGCGCTGGTCAGGGAGCCGAGGCTCCTCTTGCTCGATGAGCCTTTCAGCGCGATGGATCAGGATTCCAGGAAGATGATAGCTGAAGAAATCTTCCCCAAGCTTATTCGAAAGGGGTGCACGATAATGCTGGTCAGCCACGTTCCGCCTTTCGAGGGCTTCAAAGCCAACGTAGTCGTGGAGATCGAGAGCGGAGAGCTCAAGGAGGTGAAGGTAGGTGTCCCTGCTCTTCATTAGCTCGCTTCTCGCGGGAATATTGGCGGGCGGCCTCTCAGGATGCTCAGGAGCAATATGCAGCAAGCTCAACTTAAACACGATAGCTTTCGCCATGGCGCACGCCGCGTTAGCAGGCTCCGCGATAGCCCTGTCAGCTGAATGGGATCCACTTCTTCTAGCGATGGCCCTCGCGCTCCTAACGGCCCTGATTCTCGGCCCATTGGCTGATCACTTCAGGATCTCCCTCGACACCATGTCCATGATCCTCTTCTCGATCTATAACGCCTTGACCTTCATTTTCCTCATCCTCAGCCCGGGTCCAACCCTCTTCACGGGAAGCGTGGGCCAAATACTCTGGGGAAGCATTCTCGCCATCAAGCCCGGATACCTGGCCATCCTCGCATCCCTCTCCCTGGGCTACCTCATGTTCCTCTGGATATTCTGGGGGAGGCTCAGCGCGATACTCTTCGATCCGAGGCTCTCCGAAGCTGAGGGAGTGAACGTCCGACTCTACGAATACGCCTTGCTCGCCGTCACGGGGATAATTGTCGTCATGGCCTTGAAGATAACTGGAGGATTCCTCGTATTCTCCCTCCTCTATATCCCGACAGCCGCAGCCCTCCAACTCTTCAACACCTTGAAGAAATTCCTAGCCGCCTCCTGCCTACTCGGATCAGCTTCAGCATCCCTCGGCCTAGCCTTCAGCCTCGCAACGAATCTACCAGCCGGCTCATGCATAGTCATAGTCGCGGTCTTAATTTTCCTGGCCTCGACCATAATCTCCAAGATGAAAGCACGATCCGCATCCGGGGAGGTGTAAGAGATGCGGGAAATGAGTTTTCTGGATGAAGTTCTCCAGAGCGCGGCGAGATTCCATGGCCACCTCGGCCCCTTCCTCGCGCTTGGCGTTCGAGCTGGATTAAGGGCCATCGAGGTCTTCGGTTACAGGCCTTTCGAGATGAAAGCGGAGATAGCTACGCACATGAGAACTCCTTACACTTGTTTCGTCGACGGAGTGCAGTTCGTAACCGGGTGCACGATGGGTAAGGGGAATATTAAGCTGGTTGATGGAGCAGGTATCAAGGCGGTTTTCACGGTTGGGTCAAAGAGGCTTGAGCTCACGGTCAAGGAGGAAGCTCTGGAGAAAGCGAAGAACGCGGGTGAGAGATCGGAGGAAGTGGCCTTGAAGATCATGAGGGGAAGCCTGGAAGAGCTTTTCGAGGAGAAGCTAATATAAGCCGAATCCCCTTTTATAGCTTGAATAAGGGATGAGTAAAACCATTAAGACTGGGGTTTCTTTTCCCGAGGATCTCCTGAGATCCTTCGATAAAGTGATCGAGGAGCTCGGCATAGAGTCGAGGTCGAAGGCTATTCAAGAGGCCATCAGGGCGTTTATCTCGATGAACGCTTGGAGGCTTTCGGATGAAGAAGTCGCGGGAGTGCTTCTAGTCCACTACTCCCACGAGGAACATAAGATAGATGAAAAACTCATAGACGTACAGCACGAGTTCCTGGACATAATTCCCTCGATGATGCATCTCCACTTAAGCGGGAGCGACTGCCTCCAAATAATAGCCGTTAAGGGCAAGGCCTCGAGAGTGAAGAAGCTCGCCCAAAAACTGAGAGAAACTGGGAAAATAAAGCAGCTCAGCCACCTCGTGCTTCCCGTCTATTAATGTATCACCGAATTCAAGAACCTCATCACGACGTCCGGATACACTCCCATGATCACAGAAATTATTCCTAGAACTAACAGCGGGATCGTCATAAGCAATGGAGCACGCTTAATGTTATTCAAGTTCTCCGGAGCTGGTCCGAAGAACATCCTCTTAATAGGCCAGAACGTATACACCGCTGTCAGGAAAGTCGCAAAGATACCGATCAAAGCTATTAGCAAGCCCATAGCAGAACCATGGAACCCTTGTTGGAATATTCCAGCGAACATTATCCATTCAGCTTGAAAACCGCTTAGAGGAGGAATTGCGGAAAGAATCATAGACCCAATAATCGCAGCTACGGCCGTTAACGGCATGCTCTTAGCTAGTCCTCCTAGCTTTCTCATGTCTCGAATGCCGGTTTGATATACTATTATTCCAGCTATTGAGAAGAGTATGCATTTGCCAATGATATGGCTTAAGAAGTAGAACACCCCGCCTGCTATTCCGAGAGCCGTTAAGCTACCTATCCCTAACAAGGAGTAAGCAGTCTGGCTTATTGTCGAACAAGCATATAGCCTTTTAACGTCGTCTTGAGCTATCGTCAGAAATGCCCCGTAAATCATCGTGATCAAAGCCCATATCATTAAAGGTATCCCAAAAGCTTGGAACGCTTCGAATAAATGCTCTACCAGAAGCCTCACGATCACGTAGTTCCCAAGACCGACTATAGTCGCGATTATCGAAGCTATCGAGGTTGGATGTTCTCCATGTGCGTAGGGTAGCCATACGTGGAGCCCAAAGACCGCCATCTTGACCAGCCAGCCTATTAACACGAAGAACGAAACAAGGAAAGCGGAGTAACCTGTTAGAGAAGATAACTTAGAGATCTCGAAGCTGCCTGATCCGACATAAGCTAATACTATTCCAACTAGAAAGAGGCAAGCTCCTAAGTGGTTCCAGATGAAGTACATCATTGCTATTCTGTGTCGATCGCGATATCCGTATAGATCTATCATGAAATAAGAAGGAATTAAGGCGAGCTCTACAAATAGATACATCTCGATTAGATTTGTTGATAATGCAACACCCGTTAATCCAACAGCGAAAAGCAGGTATATTACGAAATAAAGACTATACATTCCGCCGTGATCCTCTCCGTAAAGCAGCTCTATTCTGTGTTTGATATAGGGGATCGAGTAAAAAGATGACGCGGTGACAATTAAGTTCATTATCAAAGCTGTCGGAAGGCTCAGGCCATCTGCGAGTAAACCGAACTTCAATCCTACTACTGAGCTCCATGCGTACTCCTCGTAAATAGGCTTCGCGGAAACCCAAATCTGCTCTCCGACCAAGAGTAGGAGGATGCTGGAATATGTTAAGGCGAGAGCAGCAATCCAACCTGCTATTTTTTCATTTTTACGACCTAAGATAGCTAGAACTATTGAGGCAACCATTGGAATAAGTACTGATTGTAGTAGAGGATTCGGGATGTACATTCTAAATCACCACCATGACTATCGCGAAAACCATGATTAGTAAGAAGAAGAGGATATAAAGCATGTTAACTGACAAAATTCCTGTCTGTACCTTTCTGAGCCCCCTATATGCCAGCGTGAAAAGCTCAGGTACGCCGACGTTCAATACACGGTCTATTGAATTCTCTATATAACCTTGGATTCCAGGTCTGGCGGTTAACACGCTTTTCACGAAGATCAGGTTATACAGTTGATCGATGTACCACCTGTTCCAGAAGATCTTATGAACGGCTCTGAGGAACGCGTTTCCGCTGACTATCTTCCAGGCATCCGCCTTTCTGCTGATGTAGAAGCTGTAGGCGGGGACTCCTCCAACGATTATTATGGCTAGGGAGGCCAGCGGGACAGCCACGTTTAGAAGGCCTGTGCTTGGATGAGCGGCGCTTATGGAGGTGAGCTTGAGGGATTCGGTGAAGTATTTCTCGAAGAGCGAGTGCAGCGATTGGTTAAGCCAGTATCCTCCTAGGCCTAGTACGAGGGTCAGAGATGCGAGTATTCCGAAGGGGATCCACATGAGCGGCGACTCCCCGTGAACGGGTTCTTCAGAGGATGTTTCAACTGATTTCCTGTGGAACACGTATCCCATCATCCTCACCGAGTAGAAGGCCGTCATCCCCGCGGTTAGAAGCCCTACTAGGAATAAGCCTATCTGCCCCGAAGCTATGCTCGCTAGCAGGACCTCGTCTTTGCTCCAGAATCCTGAGAAGGGTGGGACTCCCGCGAGGGATAGCGCCGCGAGCCACATGAACAGCCACGTGAAGGGTAGGTGTTTTCTGCTTAGGGCTTTTTCGTGGATGTAGATGGAGCCGGTTGCGTGCAGGATTACTCCGGCGGCGAGGAAGAGGGCTGCCTTGAAGAGGGCGTGGCTCAGTAGGTGGAAGATTCCTCCGACGTA
>JAGGVM010000098.1 GCA_021157985.1 Nitrososphaerota archaeon
CCATAGACCTGGCCCTTCTCGCGAGCTCCTCGAGCACCATCAGTGGATCGCTCACCACGAGCTTGAAGGATCCGCCTGACCGGGAAACCTCCAATACTCCAGGGACCTCGGAAACTTCCTTCACGCTTATCTCGCCGGTGAAGGATACTTCGAGCACCTCGCTTCCCGAGAACCTTCTCCTGAGCTCGCTCGGGCTATCGACCGCGATGATCCTCCCCTTGTTTATGACCGCTATTCTAGCGCATAGGTCGAACGCCTCGTATATGTTATGCGTCGTGAGGAATATCGTCAAACCCCGCTTATTCAATTCCCTGATCATTCTCCATATCATCCTCCTACTCGTCACGTCCAAGCCTATAGAGGGCTCATCCAAGAACAAGACCTCGGGGTCGTGGACGAGCGAGGCGGCTATCGTAAGCCTCCTCTTCTGACCCTTCGAAAGCTGCCCGAACTTCGAGTCCCTTTTATCCGATAAGCCGAAGAAGTCGAGGAGCTCCCTCGCCCTCCGCTCCCTCTCCCATCTTCCAAGGCCGTACATCTCTCCGGCGAAGAGTAGGTTCTCCAAGCAGGTGAGCTCCGAGTAGAGGTTCGATACGTCGGGCACGAGGCCTATCGCCTTCTTGACCTGCTTGAGCTCGCTGATCGGGCTGTACCCGGCCACCCACGCATTCCCGCTGCTTATCCTCGCTAAGCCGCACAGCATCCTAACGGTCGTCGTCTTCCCCGCTCCGTTCGGCCCCAAGAACCCGAAAATCTCACCCCACCTAACCCTAAAGCTCACCCGATCGACCGCGAGAAACCCGTCATAGTATTTCGTCAGCTCCTCGGCGACTATAGCGTCCATGGGTTTTCACCAATCTGCATGCTCTCCTAGCTCATAAACGGTTTCCGAAAAAGATCGCCTCACGCCTCGGACCTGCTGAACATGTATGCTCCGAGCAGGGTTGTTAGAACGCAGAGCCCCAAGGTCACGGCGATGTCCAGCGAGATCGGGATCGAGGATGCCCCTATCATGAATCCCCTAAGCCCGTCCACCATGTAGGTCAAGGGGTTCAGGTAGATCACGTATCTAAGCCATTCGTTGACGCTTTCGAGCGGGAAGAAGGCAGTTGAGAGGAAGACCGCTGGCATCAAGATCAGGTTCATCAGCAAGGGGAATGCGTGCGGGTCCTGGAGCTTAGCTGCCAGGGCTAATCCGAGGCCGACCGCGAAGAAGGCTATCAGGAGGGTGAACGCGACGGCGGGGATTATTCCTATGATCATCACCTTCACGCCCAAGACGACGCTGGCCACGAAGACGATCAATCCCTGAATCAAGGCGACGGTCGATCCCCCGAGGGTCCTCCCCACGACTATCGAGATCCTGCTCACGGGCGCGACGAGAACCTCCTTGAGGAACCCGAACTGCCTATCCCAGATCACCGAGACCCCGGCGAACATCGAGGAGAAGATCACGGACATGGCTATCATCCCGGGGGCCAGGAAGTCGAGGTAGCCGACTTGAGGAGACATTCCCGGGAAGGTTATTCTCCGGAGCCCGAGGCCTAGGAACGCGAGGAAGAAGAAGGGCTGGATTATGTTGGCTACGAGCCTGCTCCTCGCCCTTATGAAGAGCTTCAGCTGCCTGAGCCACATCACGTAGATCGCTTGCAGGTTCAGCGGGTTCATCTCCTTCACCTCCTCGCCCTCCTGATCCTCATCCGCTCGACGACGCTCGCCTCCTCCTCCCTTATCCTCCTCCCCGTGAAATGAAGGTAAACGTCCTCGAGGGTGGGCTTCCTGAGGGTCACGGATTCAACCGCTATCCTGAGCCTCTCCGCCGCCATTATTATCTCCGGGATTCTCCTCTCCCCGAGCTCAACGTAGACGCTCAGCTCGCCTCCCCTGACCTTGACCTCCTTCACCCAGCCTTTTCCCCTGAGCTCCCGGGCCAGCGCATCGGGATCTGAGCAGCCGATTATTACCACGTCTCCGCCTATCATGTCCTTGAGGTTCTTCGGCTCGTCGACCGCCAGGATCCTCCCGTGATCAATTATCGCGACGCGGCTTGAGAGATAATCAGCCTCCTCCATGTAATGGGTCGTGAGGAAGACGGTTATCCCCTCGCCTCGATTAAGCCTGGAAATATACTCCCAGATAGCCCTCCTAGTCTGGACATCTAGCCCGAGGGTAGGCTCATCCAAGAACAGCACCCTGGGCCTGTGGATCAAGCCTCGGGCTATCTCAAGCCTCCTCCTCATTCCCCCCGAGTAGTTCTCGACCAGGTCGCCGGCCCGATCGCTAAGCCCGACGAGCTTCAAGACCTCCTCGATCCTCCTCTCCCTCTCCCCCTTCTTCAAGCCGTAGAGCCTCGCGTGGAAGTCCAAGTTCTCCCAGCCCGTGAGCCGGTCATCGAGCGCCGGATCCTGGAAAACCACCCCTATAACCTTCCTGACCTCGCTGGGCTCCCTGACCACGTCGTAGCCGCAGACCTTGGCCACCCCCTCCGTGGGCCTGAGAAGGGTCGTCAACATCTTCATCGTCGTGGTCTTCCCGGCTCCGTTCGGCCCCAGGAAGCCGAAGATTTCCCCCTCCTCCACATCTAAGTCTATGTGGTCTACCGCCGTCAACCCGTCGTAAACCCTCGTCAACCCCCTGGCCTCTATTATCCCCAATTCCGGATTAAGCGAGTTCGGCGACGATAAGAAGATTTTGTAACTCCAAGAGTATTTTTCCGCGAAAGTGGGCCGGGTGGGAGTCGAACCCACGACCTCCGCCGTGTAAGGGCGGCGTCATAACCTCTAGACTACCGGCCCGGTTTAAAGCATGGAGAAAGCCAGGAAATAAGCCTATCCCCCCGGGCGGTTTTC
>JAGGVM010000004.1 GCA_021157985.1 Nitrososphaerota archaeon
AAAGGGTGAAGCCGGCTACTTATGAAACTTCAAACGGCCTCCTCCCCGCGACCTCCTCAAAAAGCTCCTCGGGATCCGGCACCTCGACCCCCATCCTCCCGAAGAACCTGACCACGTTCTTCAAGTCTCTTAGGAGGAGCTGGTCGGCTACGGGCTGCTCGATCCTCACGGCCTGGGAGAGGTCTATCAAGACTATCTCGTCGCCGGGGGTGATGAAGATGTTGTATTCGCTTAGGTCTCCGTGGATGAGCCTCGCTCCCCGGTAAAGCTTCTTGACCGCTTCAACGACTTGGGAATAGAGCTTCGGGTAAAGCTCCGCCTCAAGCTCGACCTCGTTAAGGGTCGGATAACGCTTCCCATCCTCTCCTATGAAAGCCATCCCGAGGACGTTGTTCCGAACGAAGTAGGGCTTCGGAACAGGCACGCCCGCCTCATATGCGTCGTCCAGGTTCCTATACTCCCTCCTAGCCCATAGATAGATGAAGTCCCTGAAGTCTCGGGGAACCCGCTGGAACCTGGGGTCGTAGGCGATGTACATGGATCGGGATTTCTTGAACTCGGCGCTCGTTATCAGGTAGATCTTGACCGCGAGATCCTCCCCTTTCCCGCCTTTCGCGTAGTAGACCCTCGACTCCTTCCCCGCGCTCACGACGCCGTAGAAGTCCTTGATCTGACCCCGGTTCATCAGCTCGTAGATCGTCATCAGGGTCCTCCGGTCGAAAACCTCCTCCAAGACCTCGTCGAGCTCGGAGCGCTTCCTGAGATACCGCTGCTCCCGCTCGTACCTGTACTCCCGCTCCCTAAGCCTCTTCTCAAGCCGGTCTTCCTTAGACAAACTCTCGCAGATAAGGTGAAAGAGCCGTTAAAAAGTTTGAAAGAACAGGGCTTCCTCAGCCCATCAGCTTCTCTTTCAAGAAGTCGGGGAGAACCCCCTTCTCAGCGAGCTTCAAGGCCTGGCCCTTCGTGAACCTCCACCAGATATCTCCCCGGGTGTCGCGCTGGAAATCCCACGGGCTGACGAGGACGAGGTCGCCTTCCCTTATCCAGATCCTCCGCCTAAGCTGGCCCCGGATCCTGCAGAGCCTCCGCTTCCCATCGCTGCACTCGACCAGCACCCGGTCGTTCCCGTACATCTTCACGACCACGCCGTAGACGTCGTCAGGCCCAGGCTCAACCAGCTCGGAGAGCTCATCCGGCTCCGAAACTATCTTCCGCTTACCCATTTCCGCAATCTATGGATCAGCCCTCCTAAAAAGCTTATAACCCCCCTCAGGCCCCGAGGCTTCTCGAAGACCTCCGTGACGTCACATGCGGTCAAAAAGATTGAAAGAAGGAGGCTCAGTTACCCCAGGTGTCTTCACCTACTCCGGGTCCCTATGCGTCATCACAGCCGCTTAGAGATAGCTCCGAGACGTTATTGAGTTTTCGATCGTCAAAGGCTTCTCTCACGCTGTGACGTCACGTGATCTCAAAGCCTCTTCCCCAAGCCCCGTGAGCCTATAGCGGTAAGGCTTCCCCTCCCGGACCAGAAGACCCTCCTCAACGAGCCTCTTCAAGGTCCTCGCGGTGTGCTCCCGGCTTAAGCCCAGGCTCGAGCTGATCTCCCTCGCGGTTAACGGGCCTCGCGACTTAAGCTCCCTCAGGATCTTCGCCATGCTATCCGTGATCTGCGTGACGTCACGTGATGTATCGGTTACAGGAGGGCCTTGGGCCGGGGCTTTGAGCCTGCTCCTGAGCCTTAGAAGCAAGTAGGTGTAGATCGCGGTCTGGGCTACGAAGAGCGCCGAGAAAACGATTATCAAAGTGACGGAGTCGGGGGTCATGAATCCACCTCTAAGCCGTGATATCACGTAACATCACGTCACTTATTAGCTTCATCGACTCCTCCACCCTTCCCTGGCCTAGGAGGTCGGCGGCTTCGAGGAGGGAGGAGACAGCGCCGTCGCCGAGGACCCCGAGGTATCTGAGGAGGAAGATCGTATAGATGCTTTTCTTTATGTTCTCGACGGCTTGCTTCAGGGTTCTCGCGTAGGCTCCCTTGCTCACCCTCCTGATCCTGGCCTTCTCGTCGAAGCTGAGCCTCTGACCCGAGGCAGCGGCCGCTAGCTCTACTAGGAGGGCTTCGAGCTGGGGTTCGGTTAGGTTCGATGCGTTCAGGAGCGCTTTGAGGGCCTCGGCGTTATCCGGGATCTTCAGCCCGGTTTTCCGGAGAAAATTCAGGACCGATCTTCGCATAAGATTTCTCCGGCTGGTTATACGGATCCGTATACTACTTGAACTTTGAGGAAATTAGGGCTCGGCGTCGAGGTCGTACCCCCGTATTCCGAGGCTAATATCGCGGCTCCTCGGGATCTTCGGCTGGGCGAGCCTGTATCTTATCGTGTTGCCGGACCGCGACCGCTCGAGGAATCCCCTCTCGGATAATCTGGAGAGATAGGTTGAGACCGTGCTGAGGGTTATCGGCTCCCTGTATTCGGCCATATATGCCTCGATGACCTCCCGGGACGTGAAGTAGCCGAATGGAAAGTATTTCGAAATGAGGCGGGCGACCTTGGAGAGCTTGCTGTTCTCGTAATAGTATTCTTCTTCCCGCTCCTGGGCTGCTGATCCCCCGTAGAGCTCCATTAGATCGGCCAGCTGCATGAGCTTCTCCCTGCTCAGGTTCCCCTCGAAGATCAGGACTATCCTATCGCCGTTCTCGCTCGTCATCTCGAACTTTACCCGCTTCCTGCCCCTAGCCCGCATCGCGATCCACGGCCTTGGACTCTGGGAGACTTATTTCTTTTAAGATAAGTGCGAGGGCCGTTCGAGGTTTAAGAGTATACGGTGAGATTTCGCGCGGATTACTCCGGGGATGATCTTATCGTCTCGAGTATGGAAATGGCCATCCAGAGCTGGGTCCGGGTGAAGACGGGGAGATTCGGATCGTTCATTATCTCCTCGATCATCTCGATC
>JAGGVM010000026.1 GCA_021157985.1 Nitrososphaerota archaeon
ATCTCCCACGTATCTCGGCTTTCCCTCCTTGAATGCGTCGCGGATCATGTGGGCGGCGACCGCGGCCAGGAGTATGAACGCGATCCAGTGATCGTATTGCTCGAATGAGCTCGTCAACTTGTCCCTGATGACCGATCCGGCGAGAAGCATCCCCGCCTGAAAAACCCCGAAGGACGTGCCCATCTTCAACCCTTCAAACGCGTTGAACCTCCCTTTCGCGACGCCGCTTCCCAGGGCCGCGGAGAAGCAGTCGAGGGCCAGGCCTATAGATATCGCCGCGATCACCGCCTCCATCAACGGTTAGCTCGAATCAGTCGCGGTAAAAACGTTCCTCTCCGGAACCGTTAAGAAAAGGGCGGGCGCCTTATTTTTCGGGTTAGAGCTCGGATGATCGTCAAGCGGGTTGATGAGCGGAGGCGTTCGGTGACTCTTATCCCTGAGAGCGGGCTTGATTTGATAAACTTGTTCAGGGTCGTTGAGGCGGGGGACGTGCTTTACTCGAAGACGTCGAGGGAGTTGAAGAAGGAGAGGGCCAGCGGGAAGATGGACAGCGAGCGGGTTCAAGTGGTCTTGGGAATCGAGGTGGAGTCGAAGTCGGCGGATCCCTTGATGAAGCGGGTGAGGTTCACGGGCAGAATAGTCTACGAGAGCAAGAAGCTCGACCTCATCGGAAAATATCACTCGATCACCCTCTACCCCGGAGCGGAGATAACGATCCAGTCGAAGCGGGAGTTCCAGAGGCTCAAGTCTTTTTCATCGGGCTTCCGCCGGGGAAAGAAGCCGTTCAAGGTTCTCTGCGTCTCGGTCGACGACGAGGAGATAGCCGTGGCGGAGTTCTCGAACAGGGGACTGGACATAGTTTACTCGAAGCATCTCCCGAAAGTGGATAAGTCGGTTTCCTGGAGCGGTCCACCCGAAGACGTCTTCGAGGAAGCGGTCAAGGCGATAAAGAACAAAGTCGCGGAGGACAGGGATCTCGGGATAGCGGTCTTCGGCCCGAAGATCTTCCTCGAATCGTTCATGAAATATCTCGGAAAGCGGGATAAGTCTCTTCTCAGCAGGGTTAAGGCCTCTCAGAGCACGTCGGTTGGAGGCGAATCGGGCTTCAGGGAGATACTCAGATCGGGATCCGCTCCCGAATTCATCCGCGAGCTCAAGCCCTTCAGAGACGCCTTGGAGGTCGAGTACTTCATCGAAGTTATGTCGAGGGATCCGAGCAGGGTGGCGGTCGGATTGGAGGAAGTCCATCAGGCCTGGAAGCTCGGAGCGGTTGAGCGGGTCTTGGTCGCCGAGCAGTATCTCTGGAACAACTTGGAGAACGAGGTCTTGGAGGAGATCTTGGAAGCGGCTGAGCGCGGAAAGATCGATCTAAGGGTCCTGCTCGATGGATTGGAGTCATCGGATAAGGTTATGGGGATGGGCGGGATCGTGGCCGTCCTCCGCTACCCGCTGCCCCTTAAGGAGATTGGGAGCGCTGGAGGCGGCTGATCGTCATGAGCTTCACGTTTTCAGCGGGCTTGGAGATCTCCCCGATCCTGGCCCCGATCAAGTAGCTCTCCTCCTTCTTCTCCGAGAGTATGTCGACGAGCCTCTGCGTTATTATTCCATCGAAGACGACGTATTTCACGCTGTCTCTAATGGCTTCGAGCTCCTTAGCGAGCTCGCTTACCGGGACTCGTTTCAGCTCGTTGAGCGATTCGTCGAGTAGAATCGCCATGAGCTTTCCATCGACTTCCCCTATGTATTCCATGAGCTTCTCGGGGACCTCCTCGACTTTCTCCTCCGCCTCCCTGGCCTTCGGCATCTTCAGGTGCTTCAAGGCTTCCTCGAATGGGACCGCGTGGTGAAGGGCGTCCACGAGCTCTTTCCCGGTCAATTCCTCGACCTCTTTTCCATAGGGCGCTCGGGCCACGAGGTCCACTTTTACTCTGGCGTTCTTCAGCTCGTTCAGGATCATGTCTCCTCCCCGGTCTCCGTCGAGGAAGGCCACGACCTTCTTCTTCCTCTTCGCGAGGTTCTTCACGGTCTCGGGTATCTTGATCCCCTCGACCGCTACGACGTTCGTGTAGCCGTGTTTAAGCAGGTTTATGACGTCGGCTCTTCCCTCGACTATTATCAGCTCATCGCTCTTCTCCGCGTCCGGGCCTGCTGAAACCTTCTCGGCGCCTATCTCCAGTACCCTCGCCTTCAACAGGGATTCCTCGAGCTCCTTCAAGACCTCGTCTTCCTCCGGGATCTTGCTCTTCTCCCATTGGTAGAGGATGGCTCTCGCCCGCTCGATTATCTTCTTTCTTTTCTCGGATCGGACGTCGTGGATCCGCTCGATCTTGACCGAGGCGCTGTAGGGGCCTACCCGGTCTATGCTCTCCACCATCGCGGCTATCAGGGCGGTTGAGTACTTGTCGAGGGCGGAGGGCACCTTGAGCTTTCCATAGGTCTTGTTTCCCTGGACGTTGACGGAGATCTCGATCCTCCCTATTCTCCCGCTTTTCTGAAGCTCTCTGAGGTCGAGTTCGCTGCTGAAGAGGCCCTCGGTCTGCCCGAAGACCGCGCCAATTATATCGTTCTTATCCACTACGCCGTTTACTTCTATCTTAGCCTCGATTAGATACTTTATTGAAGGTGGTCCAATGCTCAATTCGTGAGCCTCCTATTCGTGACAAATCTTTCACCGCAATCTATCGGATAGGTGCTCGGAGACTCTATTTAAGTTTGATAAAAAAGGGAGGGGGTTTTTGGAAGCGCGAGCCGGCGGTTTAGCCGAGGTCCATTACGGGGTCGAGGGAGGGCGGAACGGTTCTCTCCACTTTCAGGATCGATCCGACGGAGGGCTTGATCTCGATCTTGAAGACGTCGTTGGGCTCGAGGCTCACCTTATCGATCCCGCCGTAGATGTTCTTCACGTTGACCACGATCTTCCAGATCTCGCCGAACTCCAGCATGTTGTCCCCGTCTCCCGATACCTCGGTAACGGTTACCTCAGTCTCGCTCGCGTTATCGCTTCTCAGGAGCCTGTCTATGTGGACGTATGGATCGAAATAGGCGACGGTGAGGGTCTCGTTCCTCATGTCGATGGGCCTCTTCCCGACAGCTGTCTTAACGTAGATCGTGATGTTGGAGATGTGGTACTGGTTGTCGCTGCCCTTCTCGGCCGAGGCCACGACCGATCCCGAGAGCTCTATGCTCGAGGTGGCCTCCTCCAACCCGGCCTTGAGGACTTCTCCGCTTTTCTGGGTTGAGGCGAACCCGAGGTTGAGGACCGCGAAGGCGAAGGCTGCCGCGACGATGACGAAGGCTATCAGGATTATGGCGGTCTCCAGCCCGGTTAATCCGAGCCTCGATCTCGCGGGCGATCTTCTCGACCTCATGTTCTCAGTATAATTCAAGTAAGACTTGAAAATAAATTTTGTCTTACTAAGGCATCATAGGAAAAATATTTATCCCCCGTGACTAGTCTTATTCTGGTGCTTCTTGGGATGGATCGGGATACTACTAGGGTGCGGGACCCGTTCTCACCCATCTCCACGGATCTCTCATCGATCGTAGCGCTCTTCTGCGAGTTCGAGAGATACTTCGGAAGAGAGGTATCAGGGGTCCTGGCCTTCACGCTTGGAAAGGCGCTGGGCGAGCGGCTCTACAAGCTTTACCGGAAGGCTCCGGGGAAGCGGGGCCTGAACGCCGCGAACCTCTTCCTCGTCAAGTCCTTCAAGGATACGAGGCTCGCGAAGGACGCCGCGGCCTTTCTCTCCGAAGCCGAGAACGGGGAGGTCGAGATATTCTTCAGGGTGGCCAGCTCTGCTCAGGTCTGGGGAGGGGGAAGCCGTCCCTACCTCTACATAATCCGCGGCGTTCTCTTCAGGTTCTATAGCCTGCTGGCTCCGACGAAGCTGGTCAGGATAAGGTCGAGGGATCTCTCCGACATGGTGAGAGACTGCTACGAATACGTGGTCAGGATCTCGGGCAGGTATCCGGGGTTCAGGCGGGCTGGATCGGGAGGAGGTGGAGATGAGCAGGGATGACCGCGCATCGCTCAGGAAGAAGTTCGAGGAGCTCGAGGAGGAGGTGAGGAAGCTGAAGGAGCCTCTTGAATCCACCTTGATGGACGTCCGGGAGCTCGTCGCCAACCTCGAGAACCCCTTTAACTACGCCTCCAGCATACTCGGAAACCTCGAGAAAGAAAACAACGGGGAGAAATCGCTGAAACGCGAAGAAGAGAAGAAGCTGGAGAAAGCCGAGAGCCTTGGAGAGCGTTTTACCCATCGAAGTGATCGGGTCGAACCCGCCGAGGAAGAAAGCTTTGAGAGCTTTCCGCGTGTAACCGGGAGCATCGGCCGCAGGCTCGTGTCGCAGCCTAATTCGCTCGCTGTCATAGGATGCGCTTACATGCTCGTCAGGCTCCTCGGCTTGAACACGGCGGTCAAGTTCCTCAACTCGAGGGCGGCCAGGAAATTCGCTTCCCCGGAGCTCTTAGACCTCCTCTTAGACGCGGTCGAGTTCATAGTCGGGTTAAGCATGTTCGGCGAGAAGCACGGCGGACGCGGGAGGAAGTCCTCGGAGGAGCTGATGCTTACCGCGGCCTATCTGCTCAGCATGCTGTCATCGGGAGCTGACGAGAAGTTCTTCACATCCCTGATACTCGCATCTCGAATCCTCGACCTGAACCTGAATGACGATTAGGGGGGAGGTGAGCGGGAGATGCCGCTCGGCTCGATCCTCACCGAAGCGATCCTCGGAGTGGCCGCGATAATCGTCGCCTCAGTCTTCGCCGGAGCATACTTCATGGGCGTTAACCAGATAACCGAGGCCGAGCAGCTTCACGTGAACTGGCTGAAGGATAGGCTCAGCCACGACTGCATGATCCTCTACGTCAAGGCTTCCGCGGACTCGGATACGGTCACCATCTGGGTAAAGAACACGGGTGAGCGGGCGCTGCCCAGAGACCTGATCGAGAAATCTGAGCTCATGATAATAAGCTCGAGCCAGGTTCGCTACCTGCTCTATGGATCTGGGCCCGGCGCGTGGAGCTACGTGCTCCTCAACGACGTTGACTCGGATGGGCGATGGGATAGGGGTGAAACGATAAGGATCGACGTCTCCCTCAACTCGACGCTCGGCCGAGAAGACTACCAAGCCGTCTTCATCCTCTACAACGGCGTAAAATGCTCCCTCGACTTCACGCCCTACTCCTAGGGAGGTGGATGGAGTGATGTCGGCGCTCGGTTCGATCTTCACCTCGATGGTCCTCGTCTTCGTGGCCGTCTTCTCGATCGGAATGCTGATAGGGTCAACGGCCCTGGGCCACGGCTTAATCCGCGAAGACCTGGCCGCTGTGATAAGGGAGGTCGAGCAGGCGAAGGGAAGCCTCCAAGTAATCAACCTGACGATCATGGAGGATAGTAAAACAGTCGATGCTCAGGTCCTGAACCGCGACGCCGGATCGCTCAAGGTCTCGGAATTCGGGAAAATGGACCTCATCCTGATCTACTGGTCCAAGAAGACGAAGTCAATCGAGGTCAAGTGGATTCCCTATGATCCCTCATGCGCGCTCGGGCAAGGTCCATGCTGGAGCCCCCTCAAAGTGAGCTATCAGGGAGGATCCGAGCTCATGAACCCGGTTTCACCCGATTTCAGGAGCGGGATGTGGGATAGCGGTGAGGTCCTCGAGCTGCTCGTGAAGGTCGGGGCGTTCGAGCAGATCGATTCGAGCAAGCCCGTGGACTTGATCTTGGTCGCGTCTAACGGGGTGAGGACGCCGTGAGCGCGGAGAACGGGGTCCTGAGATCCCTGAACCCGGAGCTCGATAGGAAGATCGGGGGAATAAAGCTTCCCTTCCTCGCGATAATCGAGGGACCTAACGACAGCGGTAAAAGCGTCCTCGCCCAGCAATACACCTACGGAGCGCTGAACCTCGGCTACAAGCTCCTATACATAACGACCGAGAGCGGGGTGCGAAGCCTGATCAGGTCCATGGAGCAGATCTCCCTCGACGTCAAGTACTTCTTCCTGACCGGGAGGCTGAAGGTATTCGAGCTACACGTCAAGAACTTGAAGTGGAATCGGGTTCTGTCCTCGAAGTTCCTCGACCTGCTCGCCAACGTGATAAAGCACGGGTTGAACTACGATATCTTCGTGATAGATTCCCTGACCTATCTCGTGACCCACGCGGATGAGCAGGACATCCTCAACTTCTTCACCCAGATGCGGAACGTCGTCGACGACCTCGAGAAATCGATAATCATAACGATTCACCCATACGCCTTCAACCAAGACCTCCTGGTGAGAATGAGGTCGATATGCGACGTCCACTTCACCCTCATGATCAAAGAGGTCGGAGAAAAGATCGTGAAAATGCTCCAGGTCCCGAAGCTGAAGGGAGCGGTCAAACCCGTCTCGATAACCCTCAGCTTCGAGGTTGACCCAGCCTTCGGAATAAAGATCCTGCCGTTCTCCCAGGCGAGGGCGTGAGAAAATGAGCATCCTATCTGAGGAAGTGGATCCGAGGCTCAGCGAAGCGATCGCCGCTAACCCGTATCTCCTCAGATACTTGGAGGCATGGCTCGCGGATGGAAACCCGCTCCCAGAATACTTCGAGCAGCTTTCAAGGGACTTGAAGTATCGGAGGGAGGTGAACGTGATCTATCCGGTCGGCGACCCGATCTTCATCCACGTCTACTCGAGGCCCGGGGGAAAGAGGCATAGATACGAGGTCATCCAACCCATGAGCGGGATAAGCCTCGGAACCCTACCCGACCTAGTCGACGAGCTCCTCATAGACTTGATCGACGAAAACCTGGCCTTCGAAACCCCCGAAGAACAGGAGAACATATTGAGAAACCTCCTCAGAGAAGTTGTCGAAGTAGTCCCCGGCCTCCCAATAGGAGAATACTCGGTTGCCGGGAAGCGGTCTAAAAGAATCTTAGTCGGGCCTGAAACCTATCAAGCCCTCGAATACAACCTGATAATGGATAAGGTTAGGCTGGGACCCCTCGAGCCCTTCATCCGCGATCCGTATATCGAGGACATAAGCTGCGATGGAGTCGGCCCGGTTTTCGTGGAGCATAAGGTCTTCGGGAGCTGCGAGACGAGCATAAGGTTCGATTCTGAAGACGAGTTGAACGAGTTCGTCAAGAGGCTCTCGGAGCGAACCGGCAAGCCCGTGACCTTCCGGAACCCGATCGTCGACGCGGCCCTCCCCGATGGATCGAGGATAAACATAGTCTATGGATCGGATGTTAGCCTCAGGGGAAGCAACTTCACGATAAGGAAGTTCAGCGACAAACCCCTCAGCATAACCCAGCTCATAAACTTCGGAACCCTCGACGCGAGGACAGCCGCCTACATCTGGATGCTCCTAGAGAACAATATGAGCGTCTGGTTCTGCGGCGAGACAGCAAGCGGGAAGACCACGCTCCTCCGAGCCGTCTGCACCTTCATCAACCCGCATTACAAGGTGATCACGATCGAGGACACGCCCGAGGTAATAGTTCCCCATGAGAACTGGATAAGGGAGATAACGAGGGAGAGCGAGGAGGCCGCGAGCATAGATCTCTTCGACCTGTTGAAGGCGGCGCTCAGGCAGAGGCCGAACTACATAATCGTAGGCGAGATCAGGGGGAGAGAGGCGAGCGTGGCCTTCCAGGCGATGCAGACCGGTCACCCCGTCCTAGCGACCTTCCACGCGGGAAGCATCGAGAAGCTCATTCAGCGGCTTACCGGGGCGCCGATCGAGATCCCGAAAGCCTACATCGATGTCTTGAACTGCGTCGTCCTCCAAAGTGCGGTCAGGGTTCCGAAGACGGGCTCCCTCGAGCGAAGGGTGCTGAGCGTAAACGAGATAGTCGGCTACGACCCGTTTGAGCAGAGGTTCAGCTACACCGAGCTCTTCTCCTGGCAGCCCGCCGAAGACCTGCACGAGTTCAGGGGCGAGGGAAGCAGCTATCTCCTCGAGAACAAGATCGCCGTCATGAAGGGATACAGTAGGACCGAGCTGAAGAAGATCTACCGGGAACTCGATCTCCGCACCGCCTTCCTATCAAAGCTCGTCGAGCTGAATGTCTACGACTACTTCGATGTATGGCGCGCGATAACCCAGGTCTACAGCCTCGGATTGGAGAACGCGTACGAATACCTGGAGGCGGGTGAGCGGATTTGGGAGGAGGAGTGATCGGGAGGCTCTCGAGGCTTCTATCGGGTAAATCGGGGGAGCTAGCCGAGCTCCTAATCCTCTATTTCTACTCGCTCTCAACAGCCTCGCCGAATCCGAAGGACGTGGTCAAGATGGCGTCGGCCTCGGATCAAACCCTCGGAGACTTGGCGATGATATTCAGGAGGGTGATTACGTCGGTTGAGCGGTGGGGCTACCAGCTCAACAAGTCGATCCGATACATGCTCGGAAAAATCGATGACGAGGATATCCGAGATTTTTTGAAGAGGCTTTCGGACTCCGCGACCCTCAGCCTCGACATCGGGAACTTCGTGAAGGTCGAGCTTGAGCGGATGATGGCCGCGTTGGTCGACGAGTTCGAGAGGAGGCTTGAGCGCGTTAGGAAGCTCGTAGACGCTTACTCCGCGATCTTGACCTCGGCGGCGTTCCTCAGCGTATCCATGCTCCTCGTGGCCTCGATCTACGGAGCCGACGTTAACCGGCTTCTCTCCGCGACCTCTATCGGGATCTCGACCCTCCTCGTCCTCATGTCGATACTCTTCGCCAGAGCCCTCCCACCCGACCAAATCCTAAACGACGGCCAGCACCTCGGAAACCTGAGAACCCTGAAGAACCTGGCCACGATAATGATCCCCGCCTCGACGATGTCAACCCTGACCCTGATGCTGGCCCTAAGTGGAAGCGCGAACGAGGTCGAGGCCATGGCCCTTCCGCTCCTCTCCTCCGGAATCCCCCTGATAATAATCGGCAGGCTTGGGCTTCGATGGGTGAAGAAAGCCGAGGAGATCGATCGAAGCCTTCCATCCCTCATGAAGGGGCTCGGCGACGCGGTCGCGGTCTCGGGTTCTCTTCGAGCGGCCTGCAAGCTCATTCTGATGAACGACTACGGCTCCGTGAACCAGCATCTCAGAAAGCTATTGAAGCGATTGGAGATGGGCTTCAGCCAGAGGCTCGCCCTACGAGCGTTTGGAAGGGAGCTCGCGAGCAGGCTTGCCTATACTATGAGTTCTCTGATGGCCGATGCTCTCCACTACGGCGCGAGGGGCTCGGTCGTGGGGAAGGCGATCCACGACTACGCTCTCAGGAGGATCGAGAACAGGAAGAAGAGGGTTCAGGTCGCTGGCATGCTCTGGGGAATCGCGCTGCCCCTCCAAGCGATCTTCGCCGCGATCTCGGCCTTGATCAGCGTTCTCATGAAGATAATGTCCTCCTTCGCGGGGTTGATGAGCTCCTGGCTTCCCCTGATCACCCCGATCTCCGAGCAATCCATGAACATCTTCTTCCTCTCGATAACCCTGGGATCGGCCTACGCGAGCGCCTTCTCCTACTACCGGGTTCGAGGCGGATCGGTCTTCACGTTCACCTACGCTCTCGGCTTCCTCCTCGCCGTCAGCGGAGCAGTCTACGCTCTCTCATCCCTCGTCTCCCAGTCGATCCTAGGGATGGCCGAGAACCTCACCCGGGAGATAAACTCGCTTCTAGGTGAGCTGTGATGGGCCTCGACGTCCTAACCTGGCTCATAATCTCCGCCGCGATACTCGTAGGCCACCTAATCGCCCTCAAGATCCTCGCGGGACCCAGCAGGCCTCAGCCAGCTCCAGCCGAAACCCAGCAACCAGCTCAGCAGCCGATCCAGCCCCCAACCCCGCTCCCGCAACCCGAGACTCCGATCCTCAAGCCTCA
>JAGGVM010000035.1 GCA_021157985.1 Nitrososphaerota archaeon
ATGGCGGTGAAGGCCACGGAGGATGAAGCTCTCAGGGAGCGCGCGGTCGGCGAGGTGCTTAAATGGCTTACCGAGAATTATTCGTCGAAAGACCTGACCCCCAACCTACTCCACACCTACGCCTATCGAATAGTTCAAAGGATCACCGGGAACCCGGATCCATTCAAGCATGTTAAGGAGCAATCGAATAGGCTCGCATTAGAGATTCTACCGCAGGTCGAGGCGGAGCTCGAGAAGAAGCGGGATCTCGCGGAGAGGTTCAGGTTCGCCGCTTTGGCGGCGATCTGCGGCAACTCCCTCGACTTCGAGGTGGAGGGCCACGAGGTCTCCCTCGAAAACTTGAAGACATCCCTGATAAACTGCCTCGGAGAATCCCTCGCGGTCGACGACACCCCAAGCCTCATGAAAACCCTCTCCAAGGCCCGTAAAGTAATCTACCTGATCGACAACGCCGGCGAAATAGCATTCGACAAGCCATTCATCAGGCTGATATCCGAGAGCTTCGGCGTGAAGGTTCTCGCAGCGGTTAAGTCGGGGCCCGTGTTGAACGATGCGACGATGGAGGATGCTGAGGCGGTTGGGCTGGGCGAGGTCGCGGAGGTGATAGAGACCGGGAGCAGCTCGATAGGCCTGGTCCTAGAGGAGTGTTCCAGCGAGTTCTTGGAGGAGCTGCGCGGAGCCGACATCGTGATCGCAAAGGGCCAGGGATACTACGAGAGCATCACCGAGATAGAGGACTCGATCGCGAAGCCCCTCTACTACGTGTTGAAAGCGAAGTGCGAGGCCGTGGCCAGGTCAATAGGCGTGAAAAAAGGAGACAACGTGGTGAAGCTCGCTAGATCAAAAATCTTGAAGGAATCACGAGAATAATTGGGGGCAAAAATATTGATTTGTTAAGAGGGTTTCGAGGGATCTTAGATCTGAATCTTCTTTAACGCCTCTCTAACGGGTATTCCTGACAGTTCGAAGTGCTTTATTCCGAGCTCCTCTAGGGCGGAGAGCGAGTTGGGGCCGAATGCTCCTGCGACCGCTGCCTGAACTTTTTCATCAACCAGTTTTTGAACGGCTTTTATTCCCGCCCCGCTCGGCTGAGCTCCTCCGGGGTTTTCAACCGCTCGGACTTGCTTCACTTCCCCGTTTTCCACGTCTACGATCACGAAGTATTTCGCTCTCCCGAACCTCGAGCTTACCTCCGAGTCGAGTCCCTTATCCTCCTCCGATGCGAAAGCTATTCTGGTCATCTTTCTCTTTCACCTCCCTTCTCGATCTTATTAGGTTTAATTATGATCGGCTTATATGGCTCGGGTTTTCTCGGCCTGTGCTTCGCGAACCAGTTCTTCCAATCCTTAACTATTTCGTGGACTCTCTCGGCTACTTCGATCAAGGCGTTCGATGCGGGGGAGTCCGGGAACTCTTTGATCACGGGTCTCATCAGCGCCATGCTCTTCGGAACGGTCTCGTCGTAGGGTATCCTTCCTATTATCTCGACTCCATGCTCCTCCGCGTATTCCTCGATCTTCTCCAGGTAGCTGGGGTAGAGGTCGAACTTGTTTATCACTAGGACCGACGGCTGCATGAAATGCCTCGTGAGGGTGTGGACTCGTTTCAGATCGCTGAAGCTGGCCGGAGTCGGCTCGGCCACCAAGACCGCTAGGTTCGCTCCCGCCAAGCTCGCTATCACTTGGCAGCCTATCCCCGCCGCCGAGTCCGTCACGATCACCGTGTCCTCCGAGGCCATTCCCTTAGCCATTTCCTTCTGCTCAGTTACGAGCTTACCCGTGTTCGGTCTCCCCGGCTTAAGCCTCGCTGAAATCAATGGAAAGCCGTATTCGGTTTCGGCTATGCGGATTTCGCCGGACTCCGCCGTGAACCTCTTGATGGCTCCTTTAACCGGGCATACGAGCGTGCAGGTCAGGCATCCCTCGCAGAGAAGCGGTATCACCCTGTATCCTCCGTCAGGCGTCCTCTCGATAGCCGAGTATGGACAAGCCTTGAAGCATTCCCCGCATCTAATGCATTTCTCCGGATCTATCTCCGCCACCTTGCTATCGCTGTAGGATTTCCTTTCACTCCATTTATCGACGCCGAGGACTAGGTGGAGGTTCGGGGCGTCGGCGTCCG
Organism: Nitrososphaerota archaeon; assembly: GCA_021157985.1. Classification (GTDB taxonomy): domain Archaea; phylum Thermoproteota; class Nitrososphaeria_A; order Caldarchaeales; family Wolframiiraptoraceae; genus Wolframiiraptor. Next base: position 2,122 of record JAGGVM010000035.1, read on the forward strand.
CGTCGATCGCTATTATCTTCTCGCCCTTATCCTTGAGGACCAGGGCTATCGTGGATGCGACGGTCGATTTCCCTACGCCGCCTTTCCCGCTCGCGATCGCAAGCTCCAACACCTCACACCACCCCCTCAACCAATTCTGAAAGCTTCATGAAGGTCTTCGAGATCTCGGACTCGGGCTTGGACACGACTATCGGCTCTCCGCGAACATAGGAGTCCACGAGCTCCTTCGAGTAAGGTATCCTGGCCACGATCCTCGATCCCCTCCTCCTCACCTCTTCCTCGTGCTTGTGCTCAGGCCCTATCCCCGCCTTGTTCATTATCACCCAAGCCTCGACCCCGAACTCATCCGCTATATCCAAGATCATTTGCAGGTCGTGTAAGCCTAGGGGCGTAGGCTCGGTTACCGCGAGGATAAGCTTCGACCCGTAGATCGCTGATGAAACCGTGTTGCTCGATCCAGCCGAGGTATCGACCAAATGTATGTCTCCCTTTATGCTTAGGGCGCGTTTCTTCGCGGCGAGGACGACGGGCGGGACATGCTCCTCTCCCTCTCTGAGCATGGCCGTTATCAGGGTGAACTCCGCTCCATCGAGGTTTATCGGCGTCTCGTAGATGTAGCCTATCGTCCTCTTCCCCTCGGTTATCGCCTTCGCCGGGCACGCGAGCAGGCAGCTCATACAGCCGCTGCAAAGCCTTGGGATGAGGAAGGGGAGCTTCTGAGGCGAGAGGATTATCGCGCCCGTGTCGCATACCTGAGCGCAAACCCCGCACTTAATGCACCTCGAGTAATCTATGAACGGGAGCATTATGTTA
>JAGGVM010000045.1 GCA_021157985.1 Nitrososphaerota archaeon
AAGATAACTCCGCGGACGAGGCTCGTCATCCACTCGAAGGCGATGCAGGAACGGGTCTTCAGAACGACGGTGACCTACGAGGACATAGGAGGACTACACGAGCAGATCCAGAGAATAAGGGAGATGATAGAGCTCCCGCTCCGATACCCCGAGCTCTTCCAAAAGCTTGGAATAGACCCGCCGAAAGGAGTGCTCCTATACGGCCCTCCTGGATGCGGAAAGACCCTGCTCGCGAAAGCCGTCGCAAGCGAGGCGGAAGCCAACTTCATTTTGATAAACGGCCCCGAGATAATGAACAAGTATTATGGTGAGAGTGAGGCGAGGCTCCGGGAGATATTTAGAAAAGCTGAGGAGAACGCCCCCAGCATAATATTCATCGACGAACTAGACGCAATAGCACCAAAAAGAAGCGAGGTTGTTGGGGAAGTCGAGAAGAGGGTTGTCGCCCAGCTCCTCGCCCTGATGGATGGACTGGAGACGAGGGGCCAGGTGATAGTTATAGGGGCCACGAACAGGCCTAACGCCCTGGATCCCGCCTTGAGGAGGCCTGGGAGATTCGACCGAGAGATAGAGATCGGCATCCCGGATAAGAACGCCAGGAAGGAGATCCTCCAGATCCACACGAGGGGTATGCCCTTAGCTGAGGACGTCAACCTCGACAAGCTCGCCGAGATCACGAGGGGTTACACGGGAGCGGATCTGGCAGCCCTCTGCAGAGAAGCAGCGATGAAGGCGATTAGGAGGATTCTCCCCGACATAGATTTCTCGGAGGAGAAGATCCCACCCGAGGTATTGGACAAATTGATCGTGACTATGAAGGACTTCATGAACGCGTTCAAGGAGATAACGCCCACGGCGCTCAGGGAAGTCGAGATAGAGGTCCCGAACGTTAGATGGGAAGATATAGGAGGACTCGAGGACGTTAAGCGCCAGCTGATCGAAGCCGTCGAGTGGCCGCTGAAATACCCGGAAAAATTCGAGAGAATGGGGATAAGGCCTCCGAAGGGCATCCTGCTCTACGGGCCTCCTGGATGTGGGAAGACCTTGCTCGCGAAAGCCGTCGCGACCGAGGCGGAGGCGAACTTCATATCGGTTAAGGGTCCTGAGATATTCAATAAGTGGGTTGGAGAATCCGAGAAGGCGATAAGAGAGATATTCAGGAAGGCCCGTCAAGCCGCTCCCTGCGTGATCTTCTTCGACGAGATAGAATCGATAGTCACTCGGAAAGAATTCATCGAGGATTCATCCGGAGTCGCTAACCGGGTGACGAGCCAGCTCTTAGCGGAGATAGATGGAATAGAGGAGCTTACGGACGTAATAGTCCTCGGGGCCACGAACAGGCCTGACCTACTCGACCCCGCGATCCTGAGACCCGGAAGATTCGACCGAGTTATCTATGTCCCGCCGCCTGATGAAAAGTCGAGATACCAGATCCTGAGGATCTACACGAAGAAGATGCCCCTCGCGCCTGATGTCTCGCTTAGAGAATTGGCTGCGAGAACGGAGTGGTATTCGGGAGCGGACTTAGCGGCTTTATGCAGGGAGGCCGCGATAAACGCGCTTAGGAGAAACTTGGACGCTGAGTACGTGACCATGGAGGACTTCGAGGAAGCGTTGAGGACCGTTAAGCCGAGCATATCACCCCAGCTCGTGAAGGATTATCAGAGGATGAGCGAGTTCCTGAGATACACGAAAGAACAGCATCCCATGATAGGTTGATCCGCATGACGGGAAGAGAATACGCGAGAAGGCTGGTTAGGCCGGGAAGCGAGATCTATTCGAGGATAATCGAGGCTCTCGAAAAGCTTGGTGGAAAGGCGTTGGAGGAAGTTCTCCTCGAGGAGCTGCGGAAGAGGGGGTTCGACGTATCCATGCCCGAGCTCAGGCAGATGCTCATGAAGCTCGAGATAAGGGATAAGGTCAGAGTTCTCAGCCTAGACGAGGAGCGGCACGTGGTCGAGCTTCTGGTGAAAAAAGAGGAAAGCAGCCGCAGAAATTATTGAAGCCATTGATCAAGGCTCGTCGTACCCCTCGCTTTTTCTAAGGCTTGTTTAAGCTCGTTCAAGGCTTTCTCAACTCTTTCCTCCGAGAAATCGTGTTCCCCGCATAGCATGCTCTTAACCCCATCGTAGTCTATTTCACGCCACTCCACCGAGTAGTCTTCCGTGACCTCGGGGTTGAGGAAGAGCTCGCGGACCTCGGAGGGATCGACCTCCAGAGATTTCCCGAGAGCCTTCAAGGCTTTCTCGGCCGATCCATGGGTCTTTATCAGCTTCAAAGCGGTCTTAGGGCCCACGCCCTTAACTCCCTCGCAGTAATCCGTCCCCACAAGTATCCCGATATCTATCAGCTGTTCACGCGTGATCCCAAGCTCCTCCAAGAGCTTATCCAAGAAAATTATCTCGGGCTCTACCTCGACGTACTCCTTTCTCCCCGGAAGCTTCCTCCTCCCAACTATCGAGAGATTTCGGACGAGCCTGGGCGATCCGAAGAGAAGCGAGTCGAAGTCCTGGGACCCCGATGCATATGCGTCACCTCTCCTGGCGAGGAAAGCAGCCTGAGCCTCTCCCTCGCTTGGAGCTTGGACGACGGGTAGGCCCATCAGGTTTAGAAGCTTCTTCGAGCTCTCCACTATGAACTCGTTGAGAGTCGCGGCCTGCTTCGCGTATTTCTGCGCCTCCTCGATCCTCCCCTCCGCTAATGCTTTTTCATAGAGCTTCGCCGCCTCGCTCCTCCTCTCCGCCCTCTCCTCGATCGTCGTCTTCTTCAGCTCCGGAGGCCTTCCATCATAGACGAAGATCGGCTTGATCCCGACCTTCAGCAAGTTTATCGTCCTGAAGAAGAGCCCGCTCAAGTGGCTCGTGATCCTTCCACGCCTATCCATCAACGGCCTGCCATCAGCTCCCCTGATTATCGTGATGAACTGGTATAGTATGTTGTAGGCGTCGAGGGCGATCGCTTTCCCGTTAAGAGACTCGAGAGTTATCTTCTGGACAGCCGAGTCCGGTATGATCTCCCTCAGCTTAACCCCCATAACTCCTTCCACCTAAACAGAGAAGAGCGGAAGTATAAACGTTAAAGCCTTAATGCTGAAGCATTCATGCCAGTCTCCTGAGATCTAAGGCGATCGTGAAACGGCGTGGAGCAGTCTCCATAACCTCCCTAGCATACTCGACCTCGACCTCGAAGCCCAGCTCGCCCGCGGTCTTCAAAACCTTCTCCGAAGCACTTCGAACGGATTCCTCAGAGATATAGAAATTGATCAAGCCGCCCTTCCTGCAAGCCTCAAGCCCGGAATCTAGGAAGCTTAACGAGCTTCGGGGAAGATCCATTATCACCCGGTCGAATTTTTCCTTCATAGAGCGCGCTATCTCCCCCGCGTCTCCGTGAACCGCTGTTACGCGGTTTTCAACGCGGTTAAGCCTTATGTTCTCGACTAGGTATCTATACGCGTCGGGGTTCAGCTCGACCGCCAAGACCCTGCAGGAAGGATTGAGCTTCGCGATCAAGATCGAGAAGGCGCCGATCCCAGCGAACATATCTAAGACGCGCTCACCGGGCTTCACGCTTCTCGCCACTCTAAGCCGCTCCCCCGAAAACCTAGGGTTGAAGAAGGTTTTACGGAGATCAAGCTTGTATACGCATCCATGCTCCCTGTGAACCGTCTCGGTTTCACCGGTTCCAGCTATTACCTCAACTTCTCTCACCCGATAAGTTCCAACCGTTTTCCCCTTGGCGAGAACGCTTCTCACCCTCGGGTGAAGTTCCAGCAAGGCTTCACCTATCGCTCGGGAAAATTCCCGGAGCTCTTCGGGGATCTCGATCCAGATCAAGTCTCCTATCAGGTCATATGATGAAGGAACCTTATCGATTAATTCGCCTGGAATTTTTCCCTTCAATGCTTCTCGGAGTGACCGGGGTTTCTTAACCCGTTCCTCGAGCCTGATCTTAGCCGTTACCGCGCCCTCCTCCGACAGGACATCTGAAACTTTTCCGTCAAGCCGCTTCAAGGGGAAGTAGACGTATCCATCTAGCTCGACGGGCTTATATCGTAAGTCGAGAGCGCCTATTGCCAAAAGTTTTCTTCTGAGTCTTTCCGCTTTCCGCCTTGGAACCTTGGCCGCGTTTATCTTCGCGGAGGACATAGCTCACTTCTTCCGCCTGCTGAGCATTTTATCGATTATTTTCTCCGCTTTTTCAACGACCTCGACCGCGTCTCTTCCGAAGACAATTATCATCGGCTCCTTCCCCCAGTCACCTCTATGGTATAGGACATCGGGCACTCTCCCGACTCTCTTGATAGCGGTTTCAGTTCCCCATGGAACAGTTCCACCCTCAATTCTCTTGATCTCCTCGGGCTCTTCCCTCCTGTCATAGAAGCTCACGGAGAAACCGAGCTCCTCAGCCGCCTTAACGAGCTCTTCGCTGAACCGTATATTCATCGCGGCGCGGATAGATCGGTCGTGCTTCATCGCGGTTAGAACAGCCCTGGCCACGTGGCTCGAGGCCGCGAACCAAGGACAACCAGCCGGCTTCGCCCTATCGAAGACCCTCACGATTCTCCCGGGTATTCCAGCTACGTCTTCCAGGTCTTCGGCGAACTCGGAGGCCATGACGAGGTTCGACTGGCACTCGGGGATCGCTTTGGGGATCAGCTCGCTTTCCTCGACTTTTCTAATCGCTTTTCTAAGCACCTCCAGCGCTGAGAGCTTTCCAGAATCTCTGACGAGCTTTCCCGTCGGGTTCACCGGGCCATGGCCCTTGCCTATTGGAAGCCCGTATTTTATCGCGTTGAAGACGAAGTTTTTGGCGTTTTGAACAGCCTCGAATATTCCGCGGCCCTTGGCGAGCTCCGCCGCGATGGCGGATGCGAAGGTGCACCCCGTTCCATGCGTGTTCTTGCTCTCAATTCTCTCGGATTCATATACCCTGAACTCGCCGTCGTAGTATAGCACGTCTCTCACCACGGATCCCTCTAAGTGTCCTCCTTTCACGATCACCGCTTTAACCCCGTGCTCCGAGATCCTCTCAGCAGCCCTCTTCTGAGAATCTAGGTCCCGTATCTTTATCCCGGATAAGGCCTCGGCTTCCCTGGCGTTCGGTGTAAGCGCGAAAGCTATCGGTATTAGGCGGTCGATCAAAGCCTTTACGGCGTCTTCTCTGAGAAGCCTTGCACCGCTCTTCGCGATCATGACGGGGTCGACCACGATCGGCGCGTTGATTCTCTTAAGCTCCTCCGATACGGCTTCGATTATCTCGGTTGTATGAAGCATTCCAGTCTTAACCGCGTCGACCCCTATGTCGCGGACGACGACCCTTATCTGTTCCCTGATGACGTCAACGGGCACGTCGTGGATCTTCGTAACCTCCAAGGTGTTTTGAGCCGTTATCGA
>JAGGVM010000135.1 GCA_021157985.1 Nitrososphaerota archaeon
AGCTCGACGAGTAATCCAAGGTCGTTCGGCCTCAATTGATTGTTTATGTCGAGCACCGCGGCGTCCCAAGTCGTTCCAAGGGCTTTCTCGGAGTCGTCGTATCTCAGCTCCTCGAGGGGGACTCCATTCAATTCGCTTAGGATTCTTTTAACGGTCTCGTCTTCTCTCTCTCGGTAGGCGAACAAGATCCTGCTTTGACGGTTTTCTCCACGGATCTTCTCGAGAACTCCCTCAAGAAGACCGTAACCCAAGCTTTGGATCGTTAGGTAGATGAGCAATCTATATCCCGGCCTCAGCATTCGGCCGACGAGCTCCAAGACCTCGGAGGGATCGCTGGAAGACAAAAGCAATAGAAAAACACGCCACCGCAAATATTAACTTAACATCCCAAGCGGCAGGTCGGTCTTTGTGAAGAGAATTAATGTTATATGGTCTTGGGGAGCTGGTTTAGGCGTGTAAGAGGGTGCGCCCGGAATGGAGGGGTTGCAGAAGAGGTTTGCGGTGATCTTGCTGGCTTTGGTGGGGTTAATCCTGCTGGGAGCCTCGGCTTTCTCCTACATCGAGAAACTCGATTTCTTCGATGCGCTCTACTTCACGGTTACGATCGTGTCGACAGTCGGCTTCGGCGACATAACGCCGAAAACCGTCGGAGGAAAGCTGGTTTACATGTTCCTCGTTTTAACCGGGATAGGGATCTTCGGCTACGCGGTTTCCTCGATAGCGACCGTGATGGCGGAGAGAAGCGTTTTCAAGCTAGTTAGGGGGATCTTCTTGATGAGAGGTGGAGGCAAGCTGAAGGATCACGTGATAATCGTGGGTTGGAACGAGGTCACGAAGTCGGTCTGCGACGAGCTGAAGAACAACGGGCACAGGGTCGTCGTCATAGTCGAGGACGATTCCGCGGCCAGAGAGGTCTCGAGAATGGGCTACGAGGTCTTAATCGGCTCTCCTCTGGAGTCCTCGATCTACAGGGAGGCGAAAATCGAGTCGGCTCGATCGGTAATATTCGCGATGAACGATGACAGCAAGAACCTGATGGCCGTTCTCCGAACCAGGGATCTAAGCAGAAAAGTGAAGATAATAGCGGTATGCAATAACGATTTCATGAGACCTCTCTTCCACAGAGCCGGAGCAGACGAGGCGGTGAACGTGGCCGATATAGGGGGGAGGATCTTGGCCAGCCACGTCTTCGAGCCGCTCGTCGCCGACCTACTAGAGGATATGGCTGAAGCGGAGACGGGATTGGATGCTGAGCAGGTTCTCTTCAAGGCGCGTAGGAGCTTCACCATCAGCGAGCTCAGATCCATGGGCGTTAAGGGCGCGATCCTCTTGGTCTCGAGGGGATCCGAGAAATTCTATTACCCTGGTGAGGATTTCGAGGTCAGGCCGGGAGATATCTTAGTCCTGGTCGGGCTGAGGGAGGACTTGGATTCGGATAGAGTGGTCTTCGAGAAGCTTTGAAAAGATTTATTGCCTATGGTTTTCGTTCTCCCGGTAACATGAAGGTGGTTCCTAAGGAGAAGGGGATTTACTCCTTCAGCAAGGATCACGAGCCCGTTGAAAGCGTTGATCTCGGGGAGCCCATCCTGCTCGAGGCGGAGGACGCGGTTGGAGGCCAGATAAAGAGCGAAGAAACCCCGATAGAGAGCATTAATTGGTCCAGGGTGAATAAGGCTACTGGCCCGATATACGTCAAAGGAGTTGAGAAAGGAGACACGCTCGTCGTGGATATACTCGACATAGAGCTCGCGCCTCAAGGAGTGATCCTGGTGGTGCCCGGAGCCGGCGCCCTGGGAGACGCCGAGTTCAAGCCCAAAGCGCGGATCGTGAAGATCGAGAAAGGACTAGCGATCTTCAAGGACGTCCAAATACCTCTGAGGCCCATGATAGGAACCATAGGCGTCGCTCCCGAGGAGGGTGAGATCCCGACCGCGACGCCCTATAAGCATGGGGGAAACCTCGACTGCATAGAGGTGACGAGGGGTGCTCGGCTTTATCTCCCGGTCTCAGTGGATGGAGCGTTATTCGCGGCTGGCGATTTCCACGCGGTTCAGGAGGATGGAGAGCTCTGCGTTTCATCTGTGGAGATCGAGGGTAAGGCGCTCTTCAAGTTCGACGTGATAAAGGGTAAAAAGCCCAACTGGCCCATAGTGGAGGGGCCGGCCCACTACTCGATCCTGGTCTCGGATGAAGACCTAGATAAGGCTGTGAAGATAGCGGCGGAGGAGGCGGTGAAGGCGATCATGAAGGCGAAGAATTGGAGCTTTGAGGACGCCTATATGCTCAGCAGCCTGCAGGTGAAGATCGCGGTGAACCAGGTCGTCGACCCGAAGAAGGGGGTCCGAGCCATGATCCCGAAGACCATAGTCTCTTTAGATGACCTGCTCTACGAGAGCTAGAATGGGGGGCGGTGGACGTGGTGGCGGGGCTCAGCGACGAGGAGATAACGAGGGAGGCTGTCAAGATAGTTGAAGCGGCCAAGGAGAGAGGGGTGATCCTCAGGATACTGGGAGCGATAGCGATAAGGCTGCACAGCAGGGGATACGAGGAATTTCATAAGCAGCTCGGCAGGCTGGGCGACGCCGAGAAATCCTTCACCGACATAGATCTGATCGGATACTCCTCACAACACGGAGACATAAGGAAGCTCATGGAGAAAGAGCTCTCGTTCTACATCTCCAGGCAGTTCCTCCTAATGCATGGAAAAGATCGTTTAATCTATTATCACCCGCAAAACCTCTACCACGTCGACATATTCTTCGACAAGCTCGCCTTTAGCCACGACGTTCCCTTCGGAAAGAAGGGTAAGGGGAGATTGGAACTCGACTATCCCACGATAACCGTTACGGATCTGCTGCTCGAGAAACTTCAGATACACGAGATCAACGAAAAAGACATAAAAGATATCATAGTCCTTCTCAAAGCCCATGAGCTAGGGCACAGCGACGAAGATCAAGTCAACCTAGACTACCTCGCCCAGCTTCTCGGAGACGATTGGGGGTTCTGGAAGGATGCAACCGATAACCTGAAGAAGACCTTAGCCTTCGCCGAAAAATATCGGGAGGCGTCGCTCATCTCGGGAGAAGATTACCGAGATATAGAGGAAAAAGTGGAGAAAATACTCGAGGTCTTGGAGAGTTGCCCGAAGTCGAAGCGATGGCGAAAGGGAGAAAAGCAGGCCGCTAAGAAAAAGAAATACTGGCGGGACGTGGAAGAGCTCTACCGTTGATCACCCGGAAGTGAATATGAAGTCTTTCACTTTCCGCTTATCGATTTGAACCAGCACGCCTCTCAGTATTCCCTCCAGGTACTCGCTTCCCGGGTTGAGGCAAAGCGTCTTACCTATCTTGGTGAATCCCTTTGCTTCGTGAATGTGGCCGTGAAGGCTGAGCATGGGTTGATATTTCTCGATCGCCTTTCTAACAGCCTTGCTCCCCGCCGGAATCAACATGACTTGGCCTCCCGGTCCAAGCTTCGGCCTCATGTTCTCATCTAGCTCAGGAGCGGAGTCTATTCCGCTATCATATGGTGGTACGTGTATGTTGAATATCAGGTCAGATCCCTCGTTGACTTCTTTCATGAGCGCTTCTATCTTCTCCTCGATTTTCTCTTCAGGTATGTCTCGGGGGCATTTCCACGGCGTTATGTTCGCGTATCCCAAGCTAAGCATCTGTATTCCATCGGCTATGTCGACGATCTTCTCGTTCGGGTTGACCACGACGTCGGAAGAGTTCAAGACCTCGTCTATCGCGTAGCTGTCATCGTTCCCAGGCATTATATAGCATTTCACGTTTTTACCTCTCAGCCTCGACTCGGCGAGATCTATCCACCGCCTGACCGACTCCTTCATGACCTCGACGAAAACCTCATCCATCTTCGATTTGTCGCGGCTCAGGTCATCCCATTCCTCGCTCGTTGTCAGATACGGATAATATCCCAAGTCCCTAACCCGTTGCATGAACTCTTCCAGCTTATCTCGGCTATCGAAAGAGTGCTCCTCGTTCAGGAACTTAGCCTCATAGATCCCCGATTTCTCGAATATCGGCACCAAAAACTTACCCGTTATATCTCCGCCGAGGATCAGGACGTCGGCTTTATAGAAGTCCGCCGCGTTAATGAACTTCCGGAAGCAAAGCTCGCTGCCGTGGAGGTCCGCTGCAAAAAATATGCGGAATTTGGAGGGCGTCATGGCTCCTTTACTCCGGTGGAAGCTCCTTGAAGGATAGCTCGAGCGGTATTCCCGTCTTCCTGTGATACAGCGAAGAGGCGAAGTAGATTACGAAGCCTATGACGTATAGGCCGATCGTGAAAGCCATAATCCCTGGATCGAGCTCTCCGACGAACGCCGGCGAAATGCTCGCGTAACCCAAGTAGCCCGCTAAGATCATCGATATTACCGCTAGGATCGTTAGCACGGGAACGGGTCCTACCTTCGCCTTGACTATTCCGGGAGATCTATCCCAGAGGTCTTTTCTCACCTTCGGGAAAACGATCGCGGCTATCGACGTTATTATCTGCATTATCATCCATCCGAAGACTATGTAGGAGAAGTACTGGAGCAGCGGTGTCCAGAGCCATAGAGCCTGGAAGATTATCGCGATCACGGTCACGAAGATCAGGGCAGCGTATGGAGAATGGTATCGGACGTCGACGTTGGAGAGGAACGTTGGGACGACTCGGTCGAAAGCCCACGCGAACACGAATCTAACGGCCGTGGCCACGTAAGTCAGTATCGCGGCCAAGACCATAGCGCTCCACCCGATCATCATTATAGTGTAAAGCCTTGGATCAACGGCGTACTGGAAGAGCCACATGAAGAAGGGTTCCCTAGATCCGAACGGGTAGACCTTACTGCCTATCGCGTAGAGGTAGGAGAGAGCTCCAAGGAACTCTCCTCCCATCCCTATGTAAGATGCCTCGTATGCGAGCCAGTCTATGATCCCGAAGACCACGATCGCGCCGATTATCGCGATTATCTGCGATTTTCGAACGTCCTTGATCTCTCCCGCCAGATAGATGGAGAAATTGAATCCGAGGAAGTTAATGTACGTGAAAGTCAGCCCCAACAGCGTCGCCGACAGCAGGAAGCCCTGCGGATAACCCGCCTTAACGGCCTCCTTGATTATCGTGTCATAGCTGACTCCGGTTGCCGCCGTGAAGTTCGCCGCAAAGGTTTCTCTACCGATGAAGAGCAGAGCACCGGCATAGACCGCTAGCCCTATCAAGACCAGTATGAAGTATCCCCAAAGGACTTTGGTCGTCGTCTTCCCTCCCCTAGATATAATCACAGCACATATGAGGTAGTAGATGACCGCGAAGGCGAAGGCGAACTCGTTCGTCGAGACCACGGCGGCAAGCTCTGTCAAGCCGTTCGCCTCTAACATGGGGGCCAAGGCGTATTGGGTGAACCATGGGATGTAGGCTCCGGCAACGCTGAGGACGAGCATGAAGAGGAAGAAGTTCATGGCGTATCCGATCGATGGATGAAGGATCCTGCTCACCCAGATGTAGTCTCCTCCAGCCCTCGGCATCGCTATCGAGAACAAGGCGTAGAACAGCCC
>JAGGVM010000102.1 GCA_021157985.1 Nitrososphaerota archaeon
CCGCCGTATTCCTCATCATATTTCCTCTCGAGCTGTTCGACGAGCCTCGCGAACTCCGGGTTCTCCCGCCTCAAGTCGTCCAGTCTCCTCCTCAAGTCCTCCGCCATCTTCTCGAGCTCCTCGAAGCTCATCTGCAGCTTCATCATCTCCGCCAGCTTCCGGCTCAAGTGATAAGCGACGATAGCGTTAGGATAGGGGAGATAATTTGGAGAGTGTCCCCATAGCCCCACGGCCTCTAAGCCCTTTTCACCCGCCTTCAACATGAGGTAGCTATGTATGCTGGCGGGTCCGCTGTAGTTCGTCAGGTCGAGGCCGTAAACCTTCGCCTCGAGCTTTAGGTGCTCCATGTTCACCACAGCTGAGATCCTCGGCTGCCTCGTATGCGGCACGTTGTCAAGGACCCCGCCCACTAAATAGATCCTCTGAATAGACGCGGCTTCACATAGCTTTAGGAGGCTCTCCGCGAACGCGGTCCAGTCGTAACCCGGCTCAGGTCCGCCGTATATCAGGAGAGAATGAGAGCCACCGGTCCATGAGAAAATTGCGGCCTCCGGGAAAGTGAGCCTCTCGATCAGCCCATCCTTCACCTCCACCATCGGCCTGTTCGCGGTTAAATCGTAGAACTCGGAGACGTCGAGGAGCTTCTCGGCTCGGAGGGATCTCGTGAAAAAGGATATTGTGAGCGAAGCGACCTTCCCGGCGTCAGGCCAACCCGAGAAGCCGATCAGCATGTACCTGTTTTCAAAGGACCGTACTTTCTCCAATTTCTCCGCCAATTCTTGGCCGAGCTTCAGCAAGCCTAAAGCACCAAGCTGAAAATCGGGATCCTTTGAATTTGAGTGTTCCGCCTTTCTTCGGACGATTGGGCATAAAAGTATCAGCACTTCCTTCACATAGAAGACAGGCAGGGTTTAACTAAGGTTTCTTCTCGTTTTCCAGAAAATTAGGAGCAGGAAGACGGCTAAGCCTATGACCGCGGCGACGTCGATAAATGTAGAATACTCTAGGATCATCTTCCAGTAGGGACCGCTTAGATAGCCCAAATAGACAAGGAATAGGTTCCAGGGGATCGAGCCGATCAGCGTTAGGACCGCGAATTTCTTGAAGTCGAACTCGAAGAGGCCTGCTGGAAGCGAGATCACGGTCCGGATCGCCGGAGTCATCCTGCCGAAGAAGACGGCGTATCCACCGTATTTTAGGAACCAGCGCTCCGCCAGCTCGACCTCTCTACGTCTCAGCAGGAAGTATTTTCCGTATTTTTCGATGAAGGCTTTCCCGAGCCTGAGACCTATGTAGTAGAGGATCGTGGATCCGAGGAGGTTTCCGATAGTCGCCGCGGCGACGCTGTATCCTAGGAAGAGCTCTGAGCTTTTTAGCCAGGCGACGTAGCCGGCGAAGGGCATCACCACCTCGCTTGGGATCGGTATTAGGCAGCTCTCGGCGGCCATGGTCAGGAATATTCCGAGGAGGCCTAGGTCTTCTATGAAGGCTGTCAAGGCGTCGACGAGAAGCTCTGAGAAAGCCATTTTTCCCGAGAAAATCCGAATACTCTGTTTAAATATTTTTGAATACTTCGGGAAGCTTATTAACGGAGCCTAAACCCGTTTCCACGGTGTCCAGTATTTTGAGCGACCGGATATCGTTGAAGCCGGTTGGGGTAATTAGGACCGAGTATAGCGACCGAGAGGTGTCGGAGTCTTGGCCCAGGGGGGTGAAGGGAGTTATCGAGGTCTTCGAGGAGTTCGCGGATGGAGTTGCGGGGTTAGAAGGTTTCTCGCATCTCATCGTTTTGGCTTGGCTGCATAAGGTGTCCGAGATGGAAAGAAGGGTCTTGAGGGTGAAGTATAGGAGGTTCACGCGGCTGGGTTTAAGGCTCGAGGATCTCCCGGAAGTAGGGGTCTTCGCATCGGATTCGCCTCATAGGCCTAACCCCATAGCCCTGAGCATAGTTAAGATAACGGGGCTAAGCGGGCGAAGGATATACGTCGACGGATTAGATCTCTACGATGGAACTCCGGTTATCGATCTAAGGCCTTATACTCCGTTTTATTATATCGAGGATGCTGAGATCCCTGAATGGTTTAAAGAGATAATCAGCCGCGAGGGGTTGAGAAGTCGGTAATCGGTTGCCGAGCCCCGCTCCGCGAAACCTCCTTAATCCCGGATTTTCCCCGTCAAATTGACTTGAATCGAGATAAAATGATAAAAGCCGCTTCGTGCATATTATGTTACGGAGCATGTGTGAGCATCGTCGCTTAATCTATCTCGGAGCTCAGAAAGCTGAGGGAGGATACAATCATTACTTTAAGTGCCTGGAGTGCGGCGCGGTAATAGTCAAGCTTCCATCCGGGAAATTCTATCAAGTCGGGGGATCTGAGATAAGGCACATATCTCTAACCGCTGAAGTTGTCTTAGGCTGATTTTTTTCAAAAGCATTTTTTCACTTGAATCGGTTCAATGCGTCGCGTAACGCCTCGAGCTCTCTTTTTATCGATTTTTCATGAACATCCATGAACCATTCCTGGCCTTTCGAGAGCTCCCAAAGCCTCTCGATTAACGCTATGCTGTTCTTCAGGTGTTTCTCGATTCCGCCGGGTTCATAGCTGTAGCCCGTGTAGACTTGGGATTGCCTCGCCGACCAGTCTCCTGGTTGATCGGCTCCTGGAATGAACTCGGTGAAGA
>JAGGVM010000049.1 GCA_021157985.1 Nitrososphaerota archaeon
CCGCCGTAGTCCTCAACGGAAACGAGCTCGACAACATCAGAAAAGCGATCCAAGGAGAGAAAGTCGGAACCTTGATAAAGCCGGAATAACCCTTATCAATCACCTAAAAATAAACCACTAACAACGGGGCAGCGGGGGTAGCCAAGCCTGGCCAAAGGCGGCGGGCTCAAGATCTAAACGAAATGGGAAACCCGCTCCCGTAGGGGTTCGTGGGTTCGAATCCCACCCCCCGCATAACTTTCAAATCTTTTCCACGTGGAGTGTTTTTGCCGCCGTCTTCGCGGTGCATCGTGAATGCGCTTCTCGAAGCCTTTCATCATCTTATCGATCTCGGGTCTGCTCGCCATCCTAAGCTCGACCATGTCCAAGTCTCCTACCCTGCCGTTATTCGCCAGCAGTCTCGGATTGAGCGAAGGCGAGATAGGCTTCGTCGCGGCAGCCTCGACCATAGTGGGAATAATAGTCAACTTCACGGCCGGATCTCTCTCCGACATTTACGGCAGGAAAAAGCTCCTAATAGCTTCAGGACTGTTCTTCGCCTCCGCTCCACCCCTATACCTATTCGTTACTAACGCTTGGCAATTGGCCCTCGTCCGAGCATATCACGGAATCGCCACCGCGACCTTCACCCCCGTCGCGATCTCCTTCGTCGCCGACATGTATCGATCTAGGAGGGGTGAGATGATGGGTTTCTTCTCCTCGGCCACGATGATCGGCAGGCTAAGCGCGCCCATCCTAGCGGGATCGATCCTAACCCTAGCGGGCTTCAGGGAAACCTATCTCGCGTGCTGGCTCTTCGGAAGCCTAGCCCTCATATCGCTTCTCCTTTTACCATCCTCAGGAGAAAAGCGAGAAATCGGGAACCGGTTTTCAGCCGGGAGATCCGGCCACGAGGTTATGAGCGTTCTGCTTAGGAGGGACGTCTTGGCGGCGAGCAGCCTCATGGCGATAACCTATTTCGCGCTTCAAGGCTTGGAGACTTTTCTCCCATTATACATGGAGGCAGCCGGGTTCGAGGCCTGGCTCATAGGAACCCTGTTCACGGTTCAGCTTCTCGTCATGATGCTATTGAAGCCCTATGCAGGCATGCTATCCGATAAGATGGGGCGGGTTAAGACGACGGCGGCCGGGCTGGCGACCTCAGCCCTCGGTCTCATCCTGTTAGCGTATTCCAGAAGCTATCTGGAGTTGGTTTTATCGATGATCGTCTTCGCGGTTGGGGTCTCCTTAACGACGGCCTCCATCCCTCCACTAATCTCAGAGCTCGTAAACAGGGAGACCTATGGCTCAGCCATAGGCGCGATGGAGACCATTAAGGACGTGGGTCAAGCCTTGGGGTCTATAGCGGTGGGCCTCATGCTGCCGTATACGCGGTTTGAAGGAGTTCTCCTAGCTTTATCATTCTTAATGCTTCTCAGCCTCTTAGCGTTTTTCAGGGAGCTAAAGTCATAGGATTTAGGCGAGAATTTTTATCGATAAAATTTACTGAAACTCTTTAAAGCACTTTCTTCCTGTTCACGCTGATCCTCTCAACTCTTCCATCGGGATAACCTATTATTATGATGTCGGCGTATCTGGGGAAGATCCCGGTCTCGAGGATCCCGGAAACATATCTGAGCTTCTCATCTAATTCCTCTGGGTCCATGATCTCACCCGCGTTAACATCGGCTAAGACGTTCCCGTTCTCCGTTATTATCGGGCCGAGCTTCCCCTCAGATATCCTCGGGCTGAGCCTCATTCCCCAAGACTCTAAGACTAGCTTGACGTATGGGTAAGCGTATTCGAGGATTTCGAGGGGGACGGGTTTATTCAGTTTTTTTGAGAGCTTGAGGAAATCGCCCATATAGATGACTTTTTTCGCTGATTGAGCCAAGACTTTCTCTCTGAGGAGGGCTCCTCCACCGCCCTTTATCACGTTTCCCGCTTCATCGGTTTGATCGAAGCTGTCGATCACTAGGTCTGGTTGGGGGAACTCGTCGAGGGTTACGATCTTCATTCCATGTGAGAGGAGGAGTTCCTTGGATTGGATCGATGATGGTATGAAGCTGAGGTCGAGCTCGTTTTCCTCTATGAACTTCTTGAGCTCTGGGGTCAGCTGCCTGATCGTGGTTCCCGATCCATAGCCTATTATCATTCCGTCTTTGATCTCTTTTAATGCTTCAGCTATCGCCGCCGCTCTCGCTTTCAGCTTCTCCTCCATCGTTCACCACCCTTTCCACGCTCAGCTCGATCTCCCTCAATTCACTTAATAGTTTTCTCAGATCTTCTCTCCTTCTTTCCGAGAGTATTTCCCTGAGCTTTTCAAGGGATTCCTCCTTTAATCCGCTGAGCTTTATCGATCGAATTGGTTTTAGACTTCGCATTATCCGTTGATACAGTATCAGGAACGCGGTGGTCGTGGCCGCGAACGCTAAGATGACCGCGGCGATGTATATTCCGTCCACATCTCTTCCCCTCTCTCACCTTATATAAGCGGTTACCGAGGATCCCAGCATAGCCGCTCCCCAGGCCAGGATTATCGCTGCCAAGGCTATGGATAAGATTATTCTCGCCTTTTTGTCGAAGAACTTGCTTCCGGCAGCGGCGGCGTATCCCGCGAACCCCAGCCACGCGTAGTCCATCCAGATATGGAAGGCGAACATCAGGAGAATGCCGTAGAGGGCTCCTATCTTGATGGCCTCGGATATCAAGGGAATTCCTATCGTGAACCACCACATCAAGAAATACGGGTTAAGCGCCGTGAAGAGGAAGCCTATGATGAACGGCGCCGAGCAGTCCTCGATCCCCAACCCTGAATCTCCGAGGCTTATCCGCGGTTTTCTCCCCTCCTCCGCGAAGCTCGCTGAGCGATGACCTGAGCTGAGCCGCGCCGAACCCTATCAAGGCCAGGGCTCCGAAGAGCTCTATAAGCTTCCCGATGAACGGGTCGTTGACGAAGTTCCAGAGGCCATACCCTATCGCGATCACGAGGGGGAGCTCGAAGGCCATGTGCCCCGAAGCGGCCGCTAACCCCGCGTACTTGCCCGACTTCATAGAAGCCTCTACGGTCGCGACGAGGAGAGGGCCTGGTGAAAGCGCCCCCGAAGCCGAGACCACGACGACCAAGAGAAAGAACTCCAGCAACACTCCTTCCCGAAAAGAACCGAAAACCCCAGAAATAGCTTTTACGCACTCAAAGCCGAGAATCTTAAGTTTTTATAATCGCCGATAAAGAGACTTAGCCGCCGAAGAAATGGCCGCGGTGAGGTAGCGGTTAGCCTTCCGGCCTGTGGAGCCGGATGCCTGGGTTCGAATCCCAGCCGCGGCCCTCCCTATTCCCGGTTTCTCCTGCTCGATTATTCAGCATATCAGAAAATCTTAGGACTGGACTAAATTATATAAAGACTGTTGACATCTGACATACTTGGCACAGTAAGAAATTCTGTAAGAAATTCTTATTTTTCTATTAGATTTTTGAAATAATGGGATGGGTGAGGAATCTCTTAGGTGTCCTCGATGCGGCAGTAGTAATGTAATCGGATATAAAGGAGAATGGGAA
>JAGGVM010000086.1 GCA_021157985.1 Nitrososphaerota archaeon
GGTAACTTTAAACGTGCCTGGAAAATGGTTAAGCTTGAAAAATTGAAGCTCGCGTTGATACTCGTCATCCTATTGGTCTCGCAGCCCTTCACGGTTACCTTCACCATAAACTCGGATGGAATCGCGGAGATACACTTGAAGACGGCGGCGTCCGAGGGATTAAACGAGCTGACGCTTCCCGTCGAACCGATTCCCGAAACCATAGAGATCTCGGTAAACGGTAGATCGCTCATCCCGCTCTACGAAAACGACACACTCTATTTCTTCTCTCCCACATCGGGGACGGCGGAGATAAGCTACCTCGCCAACGTAACGCTCACCGGAAAGCTCTTCAAGATCCGGATTACCGGAAGCCAGCTCGTCAAGCTCATACTCGCTCCCGAGATAGTGCTGCTCTCGATCCCGGATAAGGTGGAGAACTTCACCTATCTGGACGATAAGCTGGTGATCTTCTTCAAAGGCCCCGATGAAATCGACTACTCCATCAAGGAAAAAGCCATCGAGACCGCCGCGACGCAGTCGTCTACGATTACCTCCGCTACCTCCAGATCCTTTACGGCAAAACCTCCCGAAGCAACCACGACAACATCAATTCAGCCGACTAAGACTTCTGAAGCCCATGGAGCCGGGGAGAAAACGAGTGAACGAGACTATGGGTTAATCGCTTTCATCGCAGGAGTCCTCGGAGCCATCGCGATATTCGCGGCGATCTTCTATAGAGGAAGGAAATCTGGAGCTGGAAGAGCCGAGGTGAGCGGCTTAACCGACGTCGACCTATCGATTATCGAGGTAATGAAGTCGGAGGGCGGAAGCGTTCTCCAGGGAAGGCTTCAAGCCAGGCTCGGTCTCCCGAAGACCACTCTCTGGAGGCATGTGAAGAAGCTCGAGAAGATGGGGTACATAAAGATCGTTAAGGAGGGATCACTTAACAGGCTGATCCTCTTGAAGGAGGTTTAACCCGTTTTCCGCCGAGTTCCTAGCCGAGGAACCGTTTGGAACCGGGATTCCTTGGATTCCCTAATATCTCCTCGCGGCCCTGTTTTTTATCGGTGAGATGGGCTGATGAAAGCGTGGACATTGTTCACATCGATTCTGATGCTCGTGATGCTGTTAACGGGGTCCATAACCGCGATATACGCTCAGGCTGGGGGAAGTCCCACCGCTCAGGCCAGCGATGTCGAGAAGCTCAGGCTGAAGGCGGAGATGGCTCAGAAAATATTGAATAAGCTAAAGCTTTCGGTCAACGTTTCAAGCGATCTGGAACTCGAGATCGAAAGGCTTCTCGCCGTGAACGTTACCTCGCTGAGCCAAGACGAGTTGAAGAGCTTCCTCAAAGATGTGGGAGCCGTCCTATCCGAGATCCGGAAAGCCGCCCGCTCCGAGGAAAACAAGCTCGAGAAAGCCGTTGCCGCGAGGATACTCGGGAAGGTAGAGGAGAGGCTTGACAGGGCTTTGACGAGGCTTAACATGACCGCGGAGGAGGAGGCGAAGCTCAGGGAGGAGCTGAGGCAGAAGATCGCCGAGGCCTTGAGCGGGAACATAACTCTCAGAGAGGTCAGGTGCTTCGTTAAGAGGCTCTCGGAGGAGCTCTTCAGGCACCGCGTGCAGAACTTCACCGAGCAGGTATTGAACTACACGGAGAGGGAGATGAATAGGGGGAGGCTTCACGGGCTTGAAGTAGCTCTCAACGCATCGAGTAAAGTGTTCCAAGTGTTGGAGCGCGTCAAGGAGAGGCTTCAGAAGGTTAACGCTTCCCCCGTCGCCATAGCCGCGGTCGAACACGCCATCGAGAAGATCAAGTCGGCGAGAGAGATCTTGAGGAAGTTGATGATGGGGCTTCCGCCTAGAAACGAGACGGGAAAGACTTCGCCGAGCCAGCTTAGGGACAGGATCAGGACGGTGCTCGAGGAGAAGCTCGAAGAGCTTAACCAAACGATCCGAGAGAACCTTCAGAGGCTGAGAGAGCTCGAGAAAGAGGCGGAGAGAAGAAACCTCACCGAGCTGGTTCAAACGATACGTCAATCGATCGATAAGCTGGAGGCTCTGTCCGCGGAGCTTAAGTCATCGAACCTGAGCTTTGGAGAGGTCATGAAGATCGTCGCCTGCTCCAAGGCCGTGATAGCGCGTGCGGAGAAAGCGTTGGAGAAGGCTTCGGAGGAACAGGCGATGAGATCTAAGGTGAAAGAGCAGCTTAACAAGATCGCTGAAAAACTCGAAGACAAAGCCCTCGAGATAAAGCGGAAGCTCAACGCCCTCACCAAAGGCCGTGAGAAAGCCAATGAATCGGTTACCGAAGCCGAGAACCTGATACAGCAGGCCAGGGGAAGCATTCAACGCGGAAACCTAACCCTCGCTGAAAAGCTCCTAAACAAGGCGCGGGCCGCATTGAAAACCGCTGAGGAATTAATGAACTCGTTTAACATGGGTCATAAGGCGCGTTGGACCCCGAGCCGCTGACCCGCCTTTATTCTCCTTTTTGTTTTTAGATCTGGCTTCTACCGCATACGGGGCAGAATAGGTCGGTTATCTTTTTCACGGCTCCGCAGTACCTGCACCGCGGAGTTAAGGCCTTCGCGTAGCTCAGCCTCCTCCTGATCTTCTCCACGGCCCTTGAGTATTCCGAGCTTCGATAATATTCCCTGAGCATCTTGATTCGATTGGGGTGGATCGGATGCGTGCTGAAGACCTCGAAGAGCGATTCAACGGGTCCCCCGCCTTCCCCATAGTATTTCTCAAGCTTTCTAAGAGCGGACTCGACTATTCGCAGGTCTCCGGCGACGAGCAGGCTCGCCCTATCCGCGGATATCTCCGACTCCCTATGCCATGAGAGGAGCATCAGCCTGAACATCGGTGAGAGAAGCTCTAAGCCCGCTCCGAGGATCCTCGAGGAGAATTCCATTCCCCTCATGAGTATCTCGGCTAAGGTGTGGTAGGCTACGTGCTCGCATTTGATGTGACCGAGTTCGTGGCCTATGACCGCTTTGACTTCGTCTTCGCTGAGGAGGTCGAGGAGCTTCGATGTGATGACTAGGTACCGCTGTTTCGTCGATCCGAAGGTGAACGCGTTCGGCTTATCGCTTGCGGCTATGTAGGATGGGGGCAGGGATCTCAGGCCCAGGATCAGCGCGGACTCCCTGATAATCGATCCGAGCTTCGATGAGAAATCGATTCTCGACGCGTTTTTCGAGAGCCATCTGAGCACCTCCTTTACGTATCTCTCGACGAGGAGGGCGTTTATCACGGGGAAGGCGAACTTGAACTGCTTCAAGGATTCCAAGCCTTCTCGGTCAGGTGGATAAACGAAATCATCGACGGATAAGTCGTAAACCGTCAGGGGGATGACCCTGTGACCGCATCTAACGCAGAAGACTTTCTCGGCTTCCACAAACGCTCCGCATCTAGGGCATCGGATCTGCAAATCCAAGAGTCAAGAGTAA
>JAGGVM010000063.1 GCA_021157985.1 Nitrososphaerota archaeon
ACGCCCACGAACTCGTTCGTACTAGACCCCTTATACCAGACCAATGTCTCGTAGACGTTCTGGAATATCCACCATCCGCTGTACTCGTAGTCGAAGGCTGGGTCGAGGCTCTGAGGCTCCTCGGCTGCGTCGATTATCAAGACCTTTTTTGCGGATGGAGCTGTCGGCGGCGTGGTTGTCGTCTCCACCGTGCTCGTCGTGGTTACGGTCGTGGTGGCGGTCGAGGGTGGAGCGGTGGTTACGGCGGATACGGTCTTCGTTACGGTGGCAGTCGCGGTCTCGGTGACGGTCACGGTTTTCGCCTGGACAATGCTCGCAGCGTAGTAGTAGCCGGCTGCCGCTGATATAGCCATTAAGACTATTATTAGAACCGCTAAGCCGACTTTTCCTAGGCCATAGTTCTTTTTACCGCTCATGGTTAAGAAAATGCAAGGGATAGAGTGATAAAAGCTTTACGCAAATCCGCGTTCGCACTTTGATTTTGGAAAACCCTTCCGTCCTTAAACTGAAGAATTATAGCATTTTCTCGGAAAATCGAGGGTCACCCTAAAGGATTTCGCGAGGACGCGGGCGGCATCCAACTCGCGGATTCCACGCTCGAAGAAGCTGCAGGACCGCCCGATCCTCATATGCATGGCCAAGGAAAATTCGATGATCATGTCAAGTATCAAAAATCATGCAAACCATTGAAGGGAAAAGGAGAAGGATGGTGCCCCGGGCAGGACTTGAACCTGCGACATCCCGGTCTTCAGCCGGGCGCTCTCCCAGTCTGAGCTACCGGGGCTGTTTTTGATATTCTCTAAGCTGACTTAAAAACGTTAATTCTTCAGCGACTTTGTCTCCGAGCGAGTTATACGGGGAAAAATAATCTCCAGGTTTCAGAATGAGTAGGGTTAAATCTCGGAGAAAACATTGTTTAGCCATCCCACGACGCGGGAAATTTTGCGGCGAAAGAACGTATAAATTCTCCATGATCCATAGGACAATATGCCCTTAGAGAGTAGGAAACTTGGAGTGGGCAAAACAACAGCAGTTCTCGCCGTTATCGTCGTTATATTGCTCGCAACGACCGCCATAGGATTTCTGAGACCTCCGAGTGTCGTAGAGAAAACCGTGACAAAAACAGTTACCAAGACCGTTGGAGCAGCGGGAGCTACAACCACCGTAACCGAAACCGTTACGCAGACCGTAGGCGGAGCGAAGAAAAAGCTCGTCGTTAGAGCAGTTTTCCAGACACCTGTAAGCGAGCCCTGGGACGGAGCAATCCATCAAGCAATTCTAGCCGTAGCGAAGGAATTCGAGAAAAAAGGAATACAGGTCGACTACAAGTTCGTCGATAGGAAAAGCGATCCCAAGGAGTTCGAGCTCGCGCTCAGAGACGCGGCGAAAGTAGCAGACATAGTGTTTCTAGACGCGTTCCTGAAAGAAGATATAGCTAGGAGGGTCGCGAAAGATTTTCCGAACGTCGCCTTCGTCGCCGGAAGCGAGTACTCGCCTACACCGCCTAATCTGGCAGTCTTCGACAACTGGCTGCATCAACCCGCGTTCCTCGCGGGAATACTCGCGGGTAAGATAACTAAGACGAATAAGATAGGCGTGGTCGCCGCGATGCCGATAAACGAGGTCAACAGGATAGTCAACGCGTTCATCTACGGGGCTAAGACCGCGAACCCGGACGTGAAGGTGATGGTCGTCTACTTGCTTGGGAACATACCTCCCGGCGAGTCTCCTTGGTATCATCCGGCGACCGCTAAGAGGCTTGCTAAGACTTTGATCGATAACGGGGTTGATGTCATATTCGCGGAGAGGGTTGGAGCAGAGGAGGCAGCCGAAGAAGCCTACAAGGCCGGTAAGAAGGTTTGGATAATCGGGAACATGGCTGACCAGTATTCGAGAGCTCCGGACGTGACGATAACCAGCCTGGTATGGGATATGAGACCTACGGTTAGAATAGCTTTCGAGAGAGTCTTAATGGGAACTTTCACAGCGGATAACCTCGGAACCTATTCGTGGATGAGCTTCAACGGATCATATCTGGCGCCGTTCCACCACTTCGGGAAACCCAGTCCACCGCTCACCAACGATATCCTGAAACAGGTCGATGAGTGGAAGGAGAAGATCCAGACGGGGATGACCTGGATACCGATAATAGAATTACCTCCGGAGCAGGTCTGGCCCGAGCTGAGGACTTCGTAAAATACTCGGTCGAATTGATGGAGGGCGAGAGATGCGATGAACGAGGTCGCGGTTAAGGCGATAGGCTTGAGGAAGACGTACATAGGCGGGGTGACGGCTCTCGACGACGTCGACCTAGAGCTTGAAGCCGGGAAAATCTACGGGCTCGTCGGCCCTAATGGAGCTGGCAAATCGACGCTGACGAACATAATAGCGGGCTACCTCCTCCCAGACAGAGGAGAAGTATACGTCAACGGAGTGAGAATAGAGGACTTCCACCAAGCGATCCTAGAAGCAGGCGTAGTGCGAGTGGAACAACACCCGAACCTCGCGCCCGCCTTAACCCTCCTCGAGCACCTCGCCCTCCTATTCCCCAATATTTTCTTCGACCTAGATTCTCTTAGAGAGATGGCGGAGAGGATCGCCGGGGATCTTGAGGCGGAAGTAGATTTCGATCAGAGGGTTGAGAACCTCTCGATAAGCGAGAGGAGAATATTCGAGATAATTCGAGCCCTAATCTTATGCGAGATACTTCACGGGATCGGTAGAAAACCCGTCCTCATCCTAGATGAAAGCACGGCCTACTTACCCGTCCAACAGAAGCAAACTCTAAAGAACTATCTCAGAAGGCTTACGGACCTCGGATACACGGTGATAATAATATCACATGACCTATCGGAGATATTGGACGTCTCCGACGAGATCTTGGTAATGTCGGCTGGGAAGATAGTGGCACGCGTGGAATCCGAGACGGCGGACTTAGGAGAACTGGTCAAGAAAATGTTCGAGGAAGTTCCCTTCATCGAGCTGACGGAAAGCGGAAAAGAATCCGCGGAGATGAGTGGAAGAGAGGCACTGAGAGCGGAGCGGCTATCCATTAGAGATGATAGAGGTGAACTCGTCGTCAAGGATCTAAACTTAATCATTAAGGAGGGAGAGATCCACGGAATAGCGAGCATCCCAGGAACGGGAGAAAAGGAACTCGCGGAATGCCTCTATGGGGTACGGCGACCAGAATCGGGTAGGATAATCCTGTTCGGCGAGGATGTAACCGGGAAGAGGACTGGCGAGCTGAGAAGCCGGGGAGTTGGCTTTTTGTCGGATGACAGGATACTGGACGGCTTGATACCTGGGGCAAGTATCGAGGATAATCTCACGATAGGCAGCGAGCAATACTTTTCGAGGAAAATAGTGTTGAACACGAAGCTCAGGAGAAAGATCGCCGAGAAATTGGTCGAGGAGTTCTCGATAGTTTTTAAGAACCTAAGCGATCCGATAGAGACCCTTTCAGGAGGAAACATGCAGAGAGTTTATATAGGCAGGATACTCGGCAGATGGGATAAGCTCCTTATAGCTCTCCACCCGACCGTCGGCTTAGACCCGAGAGGAGTTAAGCTGTTCTTCGACAAGGTCTTGGAGAGGAAGCGGAAGGGATTGACGACGATAATCTTCTCGCCGAACATCAAGGAGCTTCTCTCGACCTGCGACCGCGTATCCGCCTTCGTAAATGGTAAAATTGTGGGGACCTACAAGCCATCCGAAATAAGCGTCGAAAAACTCGGAATGATAATAAGCGGGTTGATGGAAGCTTGCTCGAGCTAAGGCTCCAGCGCAGAGAACCGCTCCCCCTGGCCGCGAGAATAAGCTTACCCGTTTTAGCCGCGGTCCTGGCCCTCGCGACCTCATCGATCTACGTCTTAATGGCCGGAGGAGATATCGGAAGCGTCTACTATTATCTCATGACTTGGCCCTTCGAGAACCCCTCGGAGATCTTCGTGACCGCCGCGCCGCTCATAATGCTCGCCTTCTCGGTGGCGATAGCCTTCAAGGCCCGGTTCTGGAACCTCGGCCCACACGGCCAGTTCATCGTCGGAGGATTGATCGCAGCGTATCTCGGAGTCAAGCTAAGCTCGCTTCCGCCGATCCTCCTGATCCCTTTCATATGGGTCGTGGCTTGGCTCGGAGGAGCCCTCGCCGCCTTAGTCAGCTGGTGGCTCAAGGTTTACAGAAACCAAGACGAGATCTTAACAACGCTTCTCATCTGGAGCGCTGTTCTCCAGATCGCGGCGGGATTGTTGACGGGGCCGATGAG
>JAGGVM010000047.1 GCA_021157985.1 Nitrososphaerota archaeon
GGCGCGGTATCTCCCTCGAGCCTCAGCATCTCATCCGTGTCCAAGACTATGATCTTATCCGTATCCGGTTTTATCAACGAGTATCTGAGAGCCCCTACGGCGATTTTCTCGGCGACCTCCTCCAATTTTTCTTTACTCCAATCCGGATGCCTCGAGGCGACTTCTTCCATCGCCCGCTTCTTCAGCATCTTCAGCATTTGATTCACCTTAACGTAGAGCCCGCGTCTCCCGCTCATGTGCACTATTCGCTGGCCTTTCTCAGGCCTATATCCCAGCTTCTCCGCGTCTTTCGAGCTTAGGGCCACGACCTCGTAAGCGTAATGCACGTATCTATCGGATTCCAAGCCTAAGAGGCTTAGAGCGTACTTCACGATCTCCTGAGGCCTCTTCTGCCTGACATCTATCACGTTCACCACTTTCTCGATGTTCGATATGTGGATCCGGATCTCGCCCTTTGGAGAAGTTATGTAGATGGGTGAGCCGTCGGGGTTTTCGCCGAACTTTAGGTAGGTGAAGTCCTTCGAGGTTCCTCCAAGCTTCCACGATGCGTAAGCTATATCCCTCGCGATATAGGTCGTCGTTCCATCGCTTTTCACCAAGACCTCATCCCCCTCCTTCGAGAAGAGCGGGTGCCTCGATAGGTCTAGGAGCCAGCATCCGGCTTTCGGCCCCGTTTCCGCGTAGTATACGGCGCGCTTATCCCTGAGCTTCTGGAAGACCTCGTCCCACAGCTTGTATTCGAGGACGTCGCTCTCCATGTTCAGGATATCGTATCTGGCTCCCAGCCTCCAGCAGGTTTTCAGCTGATCCCTTAGAACCTTCTCGACTATCTCCTTGTTGAGCTCGAAGTATCGCCCGCTCCTCGACTCGATCGCCTTAACGATCTCCCTCCTCTTCGCCTCCAAACCGGGATCCGCTTCAACCTTCCTCACGGATTCGACGTAAACCACGTCACCGCAGTACTCGTCGAAGCTCATTCCATCCGGGGGATCCATAGGGTAGCCTAGCTCCGTGAAGCCGAGGACGACGTCGGCCATCTGGGTCCCGCTGTCGTCCACGTAGTTCAGGACTAGGACGTCGTAGCCTAGGAAGCTGAAGATTCTGGCGAGAGTGTCTCCGAGGCAGGTGTTCCTGGCGTGGCCTACGTGCAGCGGCTTATTCGGGTTAACGCTCGTATGCTCGATCACTATCCGCTTACCTTTTCCCAGGTCGGATGACCCGTATCGCCCGCGTTCGACGAATATCGCTTTCAAGATCTCCTCCGCGTACCTGCCCCAGTCGACCTTGAAGTTCAGATAGCCGTTTAGGGCCTCAACCGATTTTATCAGCCCAGCGCGCGAGAGGTCGATTTTCCCAGCGATCTCCTCAGCCACCTGAATTGGAGACCTCTTCATTTTTTTCGCTAGCTGGAAGCTGTCGGCCGAGGAGACTTCCCCGAACTCCGGGTTCTTCGAGACCTGCACCTTCGGGTTTTCGACGCCCGCGGCCTTTAGCAGGTTCTCCGCTTCCTCTATTAGCCTTCTCAGCGCCATTCAACCACCTGACCTAAAAGGCTCCGTTAAACTTTATCGCCTCCTGAGCGGGATCTTATTAACCGAGCCTCCTGGCCATCGCCCTCGAAGCCTTCTTCGACGGCGTAATCTTGAAAACCTCGCGGAGAGAGGATAGGGTTGGAGGATGCCCGCCAATCTCCCTGCGGAAGCCGAGAAGGCCTTAGCGAAGTATCAGGCCGCGAGGACTATTCAGGACAAGATCAAGGCATTGGAGGAGGCTTTGAGCCTAATACCCGATCACAAGGGGACGGAGAAGCTTAGGGGGAGGATTAAGCGGAGGATCGCGGAGCTTCGGCGAGAGGCTGAGAGAAAGGCCTCGGCAAGGGCTGCGCGGAAGGATACGTTCCACATCCCGAAGGAGGGGGCTGCCCAGGTGGCCTTGATAGGCGTCGCGAACTCCGGTAAGTCGAGCCTCCTCCGAGCCTTGACGAACGCGAAGCCCCAGGTATCTCCTTATCAGCTGACGACCGTTGAGCCTGTTCCCGGCATGATGGTCAAGAACGGTTTAGAGCTTCAGCTCGTCGAGCTTCCAGCGATCCTCACCGAAGACCTGCAGGAAACGCGTTTAACCAATAGGTCTATAGGGTTCGCGAAGAACGCGGATCTCATACTCTTAGTCCTAGATGGGGGAAAGGATCCCGCTGCTCAGCTCGAGAAGATCTTGAAGCTTTTCGATGAATCTGGAATAACCTTGAAGCCTAAGAGATGTGAGATAGAGATCGAGAAGAAGGATAGCGGCGGGATCAGGCTCGTCGTCTTCGGCAGGCTTAGAGCGGATCCCAGGGACGTGGCCGATTTGCTCAGGTCGGTTGGCTTGAGAAACGCTGTGGTGAAGATACACGGCGACGCTGATTTGGATGATATCGAGGAGATAATAATCAGGGATCTGATACATAAGAAGGCCGTCGTGGTTGTGAATAAGGCGGACTTGATGAAGCCCGGAGAGCTTGAGAAGGTTGAGAGAATTCTCGGAGGGGAGGTTCCTGTGATCGCGGTCTCGGCCTTAAACGGGGAAAAACTCGGGGAAATAGGGGAGAAAATAATCGAGTCGCTCGACCTCATCAAGGTCTACACGA
>JAGGVM010000041.1 GCA_021157985.1 Nitrososphaerota archaeon
CGGAGAGCGGCTTAGGAGCATCCGGGATACCGCATATAGGGAGCATGGCCGACGCCGTCCGAGCCTATGGAGTCACCCTAGCGCTCAGGGAGCTTGGATACGAGTCAGAGTGCATAGCCTTCACCGATGATATGGATGGATTGAGGAAGGTTCCAGCGGGGATGCCTAAGTGGCTGGAGGATTACTTGCTGATGCCCGTCTCCTCGATTCCAGATCCCTACGGATGCCATGAATCATTCGCGGATCACATGAGCGGAATGCTGAAGGACGCCTTAGAGGAGGCCGGAGTCGAGTGCAAATACGTGTCGGGTAGAGAGGTCTATAAGTCTGGCATTCTCGCGGATCAAATTCACAAAATACTCCTGAACGCTCAGAGAATTGGGGAAAAAATAGAAGAGCTAACTGGCCAGAGCAAGTTCAAGAAAGTCCTCCCATACTTTCCCGTATGCAAGAAATGCGGCAGAATATACACCACCCAAGCCTATGAATACGATCCCGAGCGCAGGGTCGTGAAGTATAGATGCGTCGGAGCAGAGATAGGTGGAAGAGCTCACGAGGGATGCGATTACGAGGGTGAAGCGGATATAACGAAGGATGATGGAAAGCTCGCCTGGAAAGTGGAGTTCGCGGCTAGGTGGGCCGCCCTCGACGTGAGGTTCGAGGCATATGGAAAGGATATAGCCGACTCGGTTAAGGTGAATGACTGGGTCGCCAAGAACGTTCTCGGATTCGAGCCCCCCATGCATACGAGATACGAGATGTTCCTCGACGCCTCCGGGAAGAAGATCTCTAAATCGCTTGGAAACGTCTTCACCCCTCAGCTCTGGTACAGATACGGGACGCCGCAGAGCCTGCTTCTCCTCCTCTACAAGCGCGCAACCGGGACGAGGATCCTAACCCTCCAGACGATCCCCAAGCTCATGGACGAGCTCGACTACCTCGAAGACGTCTACTTCGACAGGGTGAAGATATCCAGCGAGCTAGAGCGAGCGAAGCTGAAGGGGCTCTACCTCTACTCCCACCTCCTAAAGCCTCCTCAGAAACCGTCTCCACACATACCTTACACGCTCATAGTCGAGCTAGCGATGGCGGCGCCCGAAGACAAGAAGCTGGAGTTCGTGGTCAGCAGGCTGAAGAAATACGGGTACCAGCTCGACGAGAGGGCTGAGAGAAAGGTGAGACTCGCGATAAACTACGCCAGCGATTTAGGGAGAGTCGAGAAGGAGAGAGTGGAGCTATCGGAAGCTGAGAGAAAAGCCATATCCCAGCTGATCGAGCGAATCAAAGCAGCCGCGAGCTCTGACGAGATCCAGGGAGCTATCTTCGAAGCCGCGAGAAGCAACGGACTAAGCCCGAGGGAGTTCTTCAAGAAGCTTTACATGGTCTTCCTCGGCAGGGATCGGGGGCCTAGGCTGGGACCTTATCTCTGGGATCTGGGGAAGGATCGGGCGATAACGGTCTTGGAGGAATGTATTGGACGGCGTTGATTTGAAAATGCTTATATAGAGAGTGAAGTGAATTAAGCTGTCAAATAGGAGTCGTAAGGGAATGAGTGAGTTAGTTAAGATAGGTCAGTTAACCCCCCGTTCGAGAAACGTGAATTTGGTTGCCAAGGTTGTGAGCAAGTCGCCTGAAAGAGTTGTCGCATCTCAATATGACCAGAAAGAGCATAGGCTGAGCGAGGTCTTGATCGCCGACGAAACCGGAGCCATAAACCTCGTCCTATGGGATGAGAAGATAGACCAAGTCGAGGAAGGAAACACGATAAAGGTCGTGAACGGATACATCAAGCTCTTCAGAGGGAAGATGCAGCTGAACCTCGGAAGATACGGAAACCTCGAAGAAGCCGAGGAAACGATTGAGGAGGTAAACTTGGAGAACAACCTCTCCGAGACCCCTCAAACCTTCGGGGGATTTGGGAGAAGACCGCAGAGACGCTTCAGATCAAGGCGGTAAGAATTCTTCGCCGCGGAGGATCTCGGCGTAGTACGCGGATAGGGGTTTAAACGGCTTTTTTGAATAATCACTTATATATTGCGTTCAATAAAAATCGGTTGAGCCGATTTTGAGCGACGATGATTTCGAGGTCGTGGCCGTCGAGACGCCGAAGATAGAGCTCGACATCCCCAGAGATAAGCTTTCAGCATTCATAAAGCTCGTGGAAGACCTCGGATGGGATAAGAGGAAGCTCAAGAGATACATCAGCACCGGGCTTAGGCTCAGAAAGCTCGAGAGAGAATACGGCAAAAGCTATGCGGCTCTGGCGAGGAATTATCAAAAGCTCTCAAGCGAGGAAGTGAAGCTCAAGTACTCGATCGAACAGCTGCTCGAGAAGCGTAAGAAAATCGAGGAAGACCTCCAACTGTACCTGGAGCAGCATAAGCTCACCCTAGACCTCGTCCAGCGAATAGCGGCCATCGCCGACGCGCTTAGAGAGCGAGGCCTAGACTTGGAGGATTTGGAGAAAACCTTGAACGTCGTCGAGAACCTGAAGAACCTGGGTTACAGCGCGGAGGAAGTCTTGAAGAAGCTCGAGTACCTGAGGAACCTGAACGAGGAGGCTGAAAAGCTCCGATCAAAGCTCGAGGAAGCCGAGAAAGCGGTCGAGGAGGCGGAGCGGAAGAAAGAGGAGATCTTAAACGAGATCAAAGAGATCTACGGCGTTTCCGGCGAACTATCCGAGCTCAGAGACGATATGACCAGGATGCGGGAAGAAATGCAGAAGGCGGAAGAAGAATTAGAGGAGAAGCGGAGAAACCTAGAGGCCGTTAAATCCGAGATCGAGCAAACCCTCGGAGTTAAAGCAACGATCGAGGAGCTTCAGAACAAGATCCAGGAGCTACGCGGAGAGCTGGGGAAGCTGGAAGAGGAGAAAGAGAAGTTGACGAGCGAGGTCGCCGAGCTCTTAGAGGTCAAGGAGAACATCGACGACATAAGAGAGAAGATAGCCGAGAACCGTAGAAAACTAGAGGAAATAGAGAAGGAGATCTCGAACAGGGAAGCATACCTCGATATTCTCGAGGGAGAGATATCAGCGGCCTACACTGTTCTGAAGCTTTTCACGGATCCACATGGGATGGACGCGGAGGACCTGGAGGCTTTAGTCGATCATCTTCAGAAGATATTGAAGATCAAGCGGGGAGAGCTTCCAGCCCTGAAGCCCCTTGAACCCCATCTGCTTAACCGAGCGAGGGAAAACATAATCTCCCTGATACTTCCCTACGTGAAAAACGAGTTCGTGCCTAAGAAGCTGTTCGATCAGCTCGAGAAAGAGGTCAGAAAGCTGAACGAAAAGAGGGAGGCATTAGAGGAAGAGCTCGCGTCTCTGAGGAGAGCCTTGGAATCGAGGGGAGCGCAGGCCGAGCGTGCGGGCGTCGTTGCAGGCCCGAGGATAACGGCGTATACGCGGGATGGAGAGCCTGTCGAGCTTAAGTCGCTTGGTCAGGGTAAGAGGGTTAAGATAAGGTGTCCAGCCTGTAAATCCGTTTCAATCGTATCCATTCCGACTAAGGAGGAGCTCGAGGAAATCCGGTCGAAAGACTACGTCCTGAAGTTCACCTGCGGAGAGTGCGGAAAGGAGTTCGAGATCCCGATCGAGATTCTCCTGAAATACGCGGAGGTTTAGATACTCTATGGAGAAGCGGGGAATTAATCCCATAGTCAGGCTGCTCGCCTGGCGCATTAGGAAGCTCGATGAAAAAGACGTTGAAATGGTTTTAGCCGCCGTCGCCTCGATAGAGGACGAAGTCTTCACCTTGACGGATGTTATCAAGCGCTTGCCCGACGAGATAAAGGTCGATAGAAACAGGCGGAGACGCGTGGGAAACCTCCTCCAATCATTAGCCGCAATAGGTTATCTCTCGAAGCCCAGCGAACGTAAGTGGGTTAAGAACGCGCCCACCCTGAGCCACTACCTCTCCCAATACCTCTTAGACCTATCCTCTATCGAGAAGATTCCTCCTCGTCCTCCCGGTCCTGGGAAGATAATTGGACGCCGCCAGAAGCTCCAGAAGACCTCTTCACGATGATCGAGCCCTCCCAGTCCATGGGAATCTCGACGAACCTCCACTCTTTTCCGAGAAAGCGGGCGGCGAGAATCGGCTTGGGCCTTATCTCCGCCCCGCAGTGCGGGCACCTGATCACGAAAGAGTTGCAGAAATCTAGGAGCCTCTTCACCTGAGCCGCGTTCAAGACCACGTACGGCTTGTTACTCGACTTCACTTCTATCGCCAATAACTCTCCCGAGTCGACGGCGATTATATCGGGCTTTGGAATCTTCCCGGATCCGCTTCCAGGAGTCCTGATAGCATAGGTTCCGGGCTCGCCCTTTGAGTTGAACTTCCTTATCAGATAGTATTCTCCCTCGTAGCCGATTCTCGCCTTATACCGCGGAGAAGACGGGTTCTTAGGCTTCTTAGGCATCTCGCTAAACTTCGAACCAGATGGTTATTATTTGTTCTCCGATGAAAAAGTGGGGTGCTATACGTAAAGCTTCTCAGCGGCTTCTTCTAAGCTGAGCGAGATGAGCTTCTCCTTAGTCGGGATCCCTCGTTCGTCCCATCCCCTGAGCCTGTAATAGGTCTTGAGAAGCTCGATGAATTTTTCTCGATCGACTTTCATGCCCTTGGTCGATCCCTCGGGAACCGGGTCCTCGAAGTCTCTCTCAGGAAGTATGTCATCCTCGATTCCTAGCTTCTTCCTGATCACCGCTATTACCCTAGTTAGGTTCCAGACGCGCTCCGAGCAGGTTAGCAGTTCGTTTAGGCTCCGCTCCTCTCCCGTGACCGCTGAGTAAGCTTCCGCGTATAGCTTTGGATCGACCCCGAGCTCGACCCAAGGAAGTCTGCAGACGCCGAGCATGTCGAAGAGCGGGCGCATATGCTGGAGGTAAATGACCCTCTCGGCTTTTTCCTGTCCGTAGCTCGTTCTGCTGGTTTGCACGTCGTAGGTTATTGCCCAAGACCTATTGTGGTGAGCGCCTATATCGCATGTGGCGTAACTGAGGGCCATGGCGGGCGCGGCTCGGTGATCGTAGGCGCTTATCTCCAATCCCTTAACCTGCATCGCGAACTTCTCCGAATTATTTTTCACGTATTTAGCGACGGCCTTCACTCCGAGCGCCATAAGGGAGCCGAATCCCTTTCTCTTCGCTATCATCTCGATCAACCTGTAAACAGCCTCCGAGTCTCCCCAAGAAGCCTTGAACCCTACGTCCGATTCCTTGAGCAGCCCTCGCTGGAAGCACTCCATGACGAACGCTATCACGGATCCCGTTGAGATGGTGTCGAGCCCGTAGTAGTCGCAGAGGTAATTGGCTTTAGCAACTTCTTTTAAGCTCTTTAAGCCGAGGTTCGATCCGAGCATCGCGGTGTTCTCGTAGTCAGCTGTCACGTAGTCGTTATCGACCTTGAGAACGTGGCCGCAGGGGATTATGCAGTTCGCGCATGTCGAAACGTATGCTTGCGATTCGTAAACCTTCTTCCCGGAGATTTCTCCAGCTTCCTCGAAAGAGGTTTTCTGGAAATTATGGGTTGGAAGGGCTTCGACTTCGTTCGACCACTCAATCGTCATGTTCGTCCCGTACTTCATCCAGTACTCGTACATGGGGCTGGACTTGACGTCTTTCACGAACCTCCTATTCACATCTCTGAGCCTCTCGGGATCAGCGACATCTACTTCCCCATTTCCCTTAGCAACTATGGCCTTCAGTCTCTTGCTTCCCATCACGGCTCCCATGCCCGTTCTCCCCGCCTGCGAATGCCTCCTATTCTTCAGCCCCCAGTCCACGTTTATCGAGGCGAAGCTCACCAACTTCTCGCCGGCTATCCCTATCGAGGCTATCGAGCAGTCTTCATACTTCGTTCTCAGCTTTTCGTCGGCTTCCTTCGAGCTCAACCCCCACAGGTTTAGATCCGTGTTTATCTCGACTTCTCCGTCTTGGATCAGGATATAGCTCGGTTCCCTGGCCCTGCCCCTGATTATCAAGGCATCGAACCCGGCTTTCCTCATCATGTATCCGAAGAAGCCGCCTACGCTGCTGTCGCCGTAGATGTTGGTCTGAGGACTTATTGAGGCGAAGGAGGTCTTCGTTCCGCTGAGGAATCCTGTTGCGGCGAGCGGGCCGGTCGCCACGACTAAGACGTTCGATGGATGGGTTGGATGAATTATTTTGTCAAGGTTCTTGAAGATGAAGTAGGCGGCCCAGCCTCTCCCGCCTATGAAGTTTCTTATGAGCTGTTCATCGGGCTCAAAGATTTCCACGCGGTCCGTGGATAAGTCGATGTCAGCTATTTTCCCGTATCCGTGCATCAAGTTAGATGATGCTATTCAATCGTTTAAAATATTTCGTGTCTTTTCAGATGAGCCTTGATTGCTCCAGATTAAACTTTAGAACCCTGCTCTTCTCGAACAGCATCTTAGCCGGGATCTCCACCTTCTTCATGAACTCTTCGAATGCTTCTGAGAAGGTATTGAACTTTGAAGGCGGAGATTGTATCGAGGCGCGGGCGATCTCTCTGAAACGCCATACTCCGAGCGGTATCCATCCCTCGTAAACCTCAGCTACCACGACGGCGGACGCCTGTCTCCCAGTCTTGTTTAAGTATTCTAGGATTGGAAGCCTGAGCGCGTGGTAGGCTCCTCCGACGTTTTCAGGCCATCGGTCGACGTCTCCCGGGAGCTCGGCGTCGTAATAGACCTTCAGTTTTCCGGCTTTATGCCATGCCTCGAAGACCTCGAACATCCATGGCCCGGGTAGGAGGAGAATTGTCACGCGGTTGAAGTGCGCGTAATAGCTGTGAACCCTGTAATCGCTTATCCAAGGATTGTGCTTGACCTTTCTCCTCAACGCTTTCCCTATCTGATCGTCCACCGCGGTTATGCTCCACTCAGTTGGAACGAGCTTTCTCCAACGCTTAAGCCCGAGCAAACCCATCGAGAGAAGCCTGATTATATGCTGCTCGCTTATCCCCGAGGAATAAAGCTCGAGGATCGCTTCAACCGCTTTGAGATCCGTATCAGATACGACTCGCTCAACAGGCTTCGGCACACGAGGATTCTCTGCGACTATGGCCCGTCTCATCTCGGCCGAGGGACCTGTCGGAGAGGCTCGGATCCTGAAGTTCGGGGAGATCACGGGCTCCTTCTCCAATTCGAGCTCGACGTCCGTGGGCTTTTGAGCCATCGCGAGCTCTTGTAAAACGCTGAGAAGCCTATCCGGGTTCCTCGCATCGATCACCCTCGTCGGCCTCTTCCCCCTAATCAAGCTCACCCTCATGGACAGGATCTCGTTAAGCGGTATCCTAAGCCATTTTTCAGGTTGTTCCAGGATGCTCGTATCTGCTTGAATCGGCGGGACGAGCGGGCCTGCGAGCACCTTAGGGTATCCCCAGGAGCCTATGAGAGCTGAGGGGGGAGATGAACCGAAGACAGTTCGCGAGGACCTAACTTTTCTTAGGAGCTCTCGGACGCCTTTGAGATAGGGGCAGGTTTCGAGCCGGCACTTCTTGTAGTCTCCTCGGCAGATGGGGCATACGTGTCGCTCTTGATCGGACTCGGCTCCGGCGAAGACCCCGTAACGCTTTAAGGTCGCCAAAACCCTGTCGATAAAAATTACCGCGGCCTTCTATATCTTCTCTACTTAGGCGGGCATTTGCAGGGCTTCGATCCGCAGACCGGGCAGCCGGAGCCGTATTTGGCCAATATTGCCTCTTCCAGGTCTATTCCGACGAGATTGCAGAAGCTGAGAAGCCAGGCCAGCAGGTCGGCTACCTCGCTCTTCAAGTCTTCTTGGGTTCCTTTGAGAAAAGCGTCCGCGACTTCCCCGGCTTCCGAAAGCATCCAGATCAGGGTCTTCTCCGCTCCCCGCCGCCTATCCCGCTC
>JAGGVM010000025.1 GCA_021157985.1 Nitrososphaerota archaeon
AAAACCCAGTAACTAAATTACATTCCCCCAGCCGACATAATTTTTTTTAGCTGCCGAGAAGCCTCGAAAAATGAGCCCCGGTAGCTCAGCCTGGTAGAGCACTGGCTTGGTAAGCCATGGGCCGCGGGTTCAAAGCCCGCCCGGGGCTTCTATCTCCATGCTTCCGAGATTTTCCGATAGTCTTCTTCGCTGAGCTTCCATCCCGCCGCCCTCGCATTTTCCTCTAAGTGTTTCTTCTGGATTGACTTGGGGATCGCTATTACTTGGTCGTGCCAGATCACCCAGTTCAGGGCTACCTGCACGGGGGTTTTCGAGTATTTTTCGGCGATTTTTCTCAGGAGTTCTCCGTGCCTGCTTCGAGAGGATGCTTCTCTCGCTATTGCTCCTTTTCCGAGCGGGCTGTACGCGATTATCGTTACTCCTGTTTTGAAGCAGTATGGCATGAGCGTTTTCTCGATCGATCTATGGTATAGGCTGTACTCGACTTGATTCGCCATCACATCAGTTGTTGATAGATGGGATCTCGCTTCTTCGAGTTCTTCGGCGGTGAAGTTGCTTACTCCTATATACCTTATCTTTCCATCCTTGTATAGCTTCTCGAACGCTTTCATGGTCTCGGATAACGGAGTCGAGCTGCTCGGCCAGTGGATCATGTATAAGTCGATGTAGTTTGTCTGTAGCCTCTTCAAGCTCCGCTCGCATGCCTTCAAGACTTCGTCGTATCTCAAGTGATTTGACCAAACCTTAGTCGATATGAATACCTCTTCCCTTGGGAAAGCCTTTATCGCTTCTCCGACCAATTCCTCCGAGTGGCCGCCTCCGTATATCTCGGCGGTGTCGATGTGAGTGATCCCGAGCTCGATCGCGTATCTTATCGCCTCGACCGCCTCCTCGTCATGCGAGTAGTCCGGGCTCATTCCCCCTCCTATTCTCCAAGTGCCTAAGCCTATCGCCGCGATCTTCTCTCCGGTTCTACCTAGGGGTCTGTACTCCATAAGCCGGTCTCCGGATCATTTTCCACCGCGATATAAGAGATTTGTTTCACGATCTTCAATAGGTTTCAGAGCCAAGTTCTGATGTACTCCGTGATTCCTTCTAGGATGTATTGAACAGCTATTGCTGCGAGGAGCATCGCCATGATCTTCGAAACCACGGTCGAGCCGACTCGGCCGAGCGCCCTATTAATTGGGTTAGCGAACCTCAGAATGGTCCAGGTTGTGACGGCTACCAAGCCGACCGAGGCTAACGCAACCGCGAACCCGAAGCTCTCGAGAAGGATGATCACGGTCGTTATGGCTCCGGGTCCTACGAGCAGGGGCACTCCGAGGGGTACTGCTCCGGTTTCTTCAGCGCTGTAGGCGCTGGCCTCGTATTTCGTCTTGATGAGTATGTCGAGGGCTATGAAGAGTAGGAGAGCTCCTCCCGCGATCCTGAAGCTGTAGAGCTCTATGCTGAATATCTTTAGAACCCAGTTACCAACCGCCGCGAAGACCATTAGGAGGCTGAATCCGGTTGCGACCGCGACGTCGAACGCCCTCGTCCTCTGGCCGGGTGAAAGCCCCTCGGTGATCGCTATGAATATCGGGATGTTCCCGAGAGGGTCCACGACTATGAGAAGTGAAATAATCGCCCTCAAGAAGTTCAGGAGATCCCACTCGGTCATTTCATTTCATAACCATAAAGAAGAGGCTCGTCCTTATAGCCTTAAAGGACTTCGATTACTCGGGAGTTTTACCCTTACTCGACTAGGGAGGCTGATTTAAGCCTGTTTATCAGGTCCATGACCGGTTCCCTGAGCTCCTCGACGCTCGTCTCGCTTAGGTCTGCGAACTCGGTCACGACTTCTTCAACGGTCTTCCCGTCGCAGATGCTCCAGATATAGGCGACTATTTCATCAACCCTATACGCCTCATTGTTATCGTTCACGAGAACTAGGGTTCCGGTCTCGTCTTTGAAGAGGTTTCCCCTCCGCTTAAGCTTAGCCTGCTCCATTGCATTCTTACTAAGGTGTGAGCTATATTAAACTTTCGGAAAAGCGTCGAAGCCCGCGGAGGCGAGGAAACATCGAAGCATGCCTCACTTGATCTATTGATCTTCGCTCACAAGGCTTCTTAGAAGTTCTTTTGAAAGTTCGATGGCTTCACTTCCAGAGGTTCTGAGCATTTCATCGATCTCCGTTCCGCGGTCCACGAGCTCCTTAACGATCCTGTATCCCAGGTACCTGCCGCTGAGCTCGGCTCCCCGTATCCTAAGCCTCGGATCATAGAATTCTTCTATGCTTCCGGTTTCGGCAAGCTCGAGATACGTCCGAGCGAGATCTCCCTCAATAGCTCTGCAGGCCTCAACCCATTCCATTTCCTCGGCCTTCTCGGATCCTTTTTCTAAGAGCATGCTCCCAACGAGTTGGGCGACTCCCTCGCTGTAGAGCCTGAAGAACGGGTTCTTCTCCAGGTTCTCTAGCTCCAATACTCCGCGTGCCAATGCGTGGTAGAGCTTTCCGAAAGCGAAGGCCAATTCCCTCCGGATCTTGTCACCAGTTATCCATCCGAGCTCGGCGAGCGCTCCGAGGTCGAAGAGGAGGATCGGGAGGCTTAGGACCGAGGCCACGGGGCTCCGCTTCCATCCTGATCCTACGTAAAGTATTGTCATTGTCGTGGTATGGGGTCTGAGCAGGGCCTCGGCTCGGCCGCGGATTTCCTCGAAGTTTTCGAGGAAGGTCATCCATCCCTCGATTATCTCGTGTATATGTGAGTCGATCTCCGGCAGGATTTCATCCCTCATCATGGCTCTGAGCTTCTCGATTCCCCCTCTATAGCTTACTTCTGCGATCAAGGCCTCGGGATAGTTCGCCATATAGGTCTTCAGCCATCCCTCGAACATCTCCTCTCCTCCGCGCCCCGAATACTCCCTCCAATACATCA
>JAGGVM010000143.1 GCA_021157985.1 Nitrososphaerota archaeon
CAAGCCTCGACGCGATCCTCCTTAGAATGGACTCGATCTCGAGATAGCGTTTCTTGGTCAAGGTCTTCACAGGCTCGATCACGCCGTATCTCTCTAAGACGCGTAAGATGTGGAAGTCTATTATCGCGAGAGAGCGGAAGCCTATGTTCCTGAGGAAGTGGCTCGCCTCCTTGTACCCCAATCCCTTGACGTTTTCAGCGAGCCAGGCTCGCAGCCTATGCTCATCGCGGACTTCTCTGAGAGCGCGCATTATCCGAGGAAGATTCTCCCGCGCCTCCACCAGGTACTCGGCCCTGGCCTCCGGGAACCTATGGCCCAGCCTTCGGAGCTCCTCGGCGAGCTTTTCCCGGTCAAGGGTTAGCAGTCTTTCTCCCAGCTCCTCCACGATACGCATGCTTCCCCGAGCCGTGTAGTTCGCGGCTAGGATGCAGAAAGCGAGTTCTTGGAAAAGCTGCTCCGGCGGCTTCTTCCCCGCCTCGGAGAAGGATCTCAACCGCTCGCGAACGGTCTCCGCGACCTCTCGATCGCTCATGACCTTTCTCAAATCTCTTATCAGCTGGTCGACCGTCAAAAGGGATGCACCGGGAAAAATTGTTTAGGGGGTGACCGTTCCCTGGATCCTCAGGATGTGCTTCTTCTCTTTCGCGTGTTTCTCGGCTTCCTCGAGGCTCGTCGTCTTGAACCCGCAGCCGCAGGTTATGATCATGTTTATGGCCATTCTTCCACACCCCTTCTTCTCCGA
Source organism: Nitrososphaerota archaeon (assembly GCA_021157985.1). GTDB lineage: Archaea > Thermoproteota > Nitrososphaeria_A > Caldarchaeales > Wolframiiraptoraceae > Wolframiiraptor. The sequence continues at coordinate 743 of JAGGVM010000143.1, forward strand.
GCCAGCCTGTAATCCGGAACACGATTTAATAACTCCTTCCCCATCTAATCGGGTTGGGATGATGAACAACGTCCAAGTTGACCCGGTGATACTCGACGGGCAGTCTGACCAAATAATTTTCCCCAATTAAACCCGTTTAGCCGGGGTAATCTTTTATCTCTGAACTTGGAGGAGTTTTCTCCATGGAGCGGTTTGATGTCGTTGTGAAGAACGGGATAGTCTTAACAATGGATGATGAGATGCGCGTTCTTAGCCCCGGGAACGTGGGCATAAGCGGGAGCGAGATACGCTACGTCGGCCGAGACGAGGTCAAGGGAGATGAGGAGATAGATGCCTCCGGATGCGTGGTTATGCCAGGCCTCGTTAACGCTCACACCCATTCCCCGATGACCCTCTTCAGGAACGCTGTGGAGGATCAACCGCTCGAGAAATGGCTCAAGGAGTACGTGTGGCCCGTGGAGGCGACGCTTAAGCCCGAGCACGTGCGGATCGGGGCGGAGCTGGCGGCGGCGGAGATGGCCCTGGCGGGCGTGACCTGCTTCAACGACATGTACTTCTTCATGGATCAAGTGGCGGAGGCCGCGGTCGAGGTGGGGATAAGGGGAGTCTTATCCGAGGGGTTGGTCGAGCTCTTCAGCGACCGGGCGAGCGAGGAAGTCTTGAAGAAGGGCGTGAGCTTCGCCGAGGAATATCATGGATGGAGGGGGATGATCTGGGCGATGCTCGGTCCTCACGCCGAGTACTCGTGCAGTCTAGAGTTCCTGAGCAAGGTTAGGGAGGAGGCGGATAGGCTCGGTGTAGGGATACATATGCATCTCGCTGAGGTGAAGCCTCCGGTCGACGAGTTCGTGAAGAAGCACGGCAAAAGCCCTCTGAAGGCCTTGGATGAGATAGGTTTTCTGAAGAGGGACGTCGTTTTCGCCCATATGATCTACCTCGACGACGAGGACCTGAAGCTGGTTAAGGAGAGGGACGTGGCCGTGGCCTATAACCCGGTCTCGAACATGAAGCTCGCCTCCGGAATGGCTAGGATAGATGAGATGCTTAAGCTGGGGATAAGGGTCGGGCTGGGAACCGACGGCCCGGGAAGCAACAACACTCTCGACTTACTCCAGGACATGAAGTTCGCGGCGCTCCTCCAAAAATTGAGATACCTAGATGCCCGCAGCCTCCCCGCAAAATCCGTCGTGAGAATGGCGACCCGAGGCGGAGCCGAAGCCCTAAACCTAGACCACTTGATCGGGAGCATAGAGGTCGGGAAGAAGGCGGACCTGATCGTCGTGGACGCTAGGAAGCCTAGATATCAGCCGATAAGAGACCCGTATACGGCTCTCGCCTACTGCTCGTCGGGGTCGGATGTCAGGGACGTCATAGTGGATGGAAGGATCATCGTGAGAAACGGGGAGATCCAGACCATCGACCTCGAGGAAACGATGCAGAAGTTCCGGGACGCCGTCGCCGACCTCTTCGGATAAACGTTCAACACTTAATTCTTCTCAGGCTTCATGCTTGAACCGATGGCCGAGGAGTCGATTAAACCGGTTCACGGCCACTCCTTCTTCACCCTAGACTACTCGGGGAGATTCGCTCAGATCCTGGTCTTCGACTACTATGATCCGGAGAGATATTACTACGGCCTCCTCCACGATGAGGAACGATATAGATCCGCCATGAACGGATTGCTCGCGTCGATGAACGAGTTACTAGGAGAGGAAGAAGTAAAGGTGAACGGAGAGGTAGTCCACCCCGAGGCGTTAACCGTTAACCTCGACTTCAGGGGAGAGGCTGAAAAACCCGCGATAACGTTCTACATAGAATTCGAGGGATCATTAAATCCGGGAGGAGAAAACATCTATGAATGCAGGTATGAGCCTGGAGCCGTGGAATACGATTACGAGTCGTATTGGTTTTTTCCCTCCGGGTCGAGGATCCTCGAGGTCGTGACCGACACGGATTACGAGGTTTACGGGGAGCGGTTTCTGGTTTTCTGGGCGAGGCGCGGAGACAGATACGGCGGATATGAGATGATCCGGTTCAGGCTTCCTTTTCTTGGGAGACGTGGGCCAGGATCTCCTTGAACTCCCTCTTTCTCAGGGTCTTGGTAGGCTTCTCCGGGATTATTCCCTGAGGCCTGTAAATCAAGACGATTATGAGGGCGAGGCCTAGGAGGAGGTAGACGAGCCAGTTCACGTCGAAGGGGATATACGGCTTGAACAAGTCCTTGTAGAAGATTATGATCTTCCTTAGGAAGACGAATAGGAAGCTTCCGAAGACGACTCCGAGGTTGTTCGCGGCTCCGCCTATCACGACCATGACCCAGGGCCAGAACGTGTAGGTGACCCTGTCGAAGCCCATCGAGGTAACGAATCCCGAGTAAAAGGACATTAGGGCTCCTCCAACCGCCGCGATCGCCGATCCCGCCATCAAAGCCTTCATCCTAAACCTCACCACGTCTTTTCCGAACGCCTCAGCCGAGACCTCGTCATCCCGGATAGCCCGCAGAGTCCTTCCCAAGGGAGACCTGCTGATGAACTCGACGTAAACGAACACCAAAACGGCCACGGCTAAGATCGCCGCGGTCGCCGCCAGAATCCTGTACTCGCCTCCAACCCACCTGAACGGATCGGGTAAAGCCACGCCCGTCGTCCCGCCTATCAGCGGCTCATAATTATCTCCAATCGTCCTCAGGAGCTCCGCCATCGCGAGAAGCGTTATAGCGAGATAATCCTCCTTCAACCTTATCGCGGGATACGCGGCGATGAGCCCGAGCACCGCGCCCCCGACCGCCGCGAGGACCAAGGATAAGACGAGCACCGTTATCGACGCCGCCGGGTCTTTAGCTAAGACGCTGTTCACGATCGACATTATCAAAGTGTTGTCTCTCGCGAAGTCTAAGTCGTTCTTCATGGCTCCGTAGGCGTATGCGAGGATCCTGCCCGGGATCGCTCCGACGAACATCGCTCCCCCGAGGACCGCTAAGAGCTTCCCGAAGTTCGGTATCCCCGTGTAGCCGAACTCTATGTTGAGGCTTAGGGATATGATCGCGTAGACCCCGAAGAAGGCGAGGAGGTCTATCAGGAAAGTGAGCTCCACGGGTAGGGCCATTTTCAAGCCTCCCTCCTGGAAAGCTTCGACTTTAAGCCTGTTAAGCCCTGGGGCGCGAAGAGAAGCGTTATCGCCATGATCAATAGGGGGATCACAGGCCTATACGGGATGACCCAGGTTCCGATGCTGAGGGAGAGGTAGCCGGTTCCGAGGATCTCGGCCAAGCCTATCACCAATCCGCCGATGAACGCTCCGTAGATGCTCGATAGGCCCCCGACTATGCTCGCCGCGAAGACGCTGACTATCAGCCTGACACCTACATCGGGGTTGCACATCAGCCAGAGGGGCATGAGCGCTCCCGCCACCCCCGCCAATCCCCCGGAGATGAACCATGAAAAAGCGTAGGTGAGGTTCACGTTTATCCCTACGACGCTTGCGAGCGAGGGATTCTCTATAGCCGCCCGCATCCCTATCCCGAACTTCGTCTTATTGAGGAGAAGGTAAAGCGCCGTGACCATTATTATTGCGGAGACCGGGGCGACTATGAAGAGACCGCGGAGCCCCATGACCTCGAAGTCGAGGGATTCGAGTATGAAGAGCTTCGTCGTCACCTTGTACACTTGGTTAAGGGAATCCGCTAAGATGTTTATCACCGAGTATAGGATCATGTCGTACGCGA
>JAGGVM010000002.1 GCA_021157985.1 Nitrososphaerota archaeon
AGCCAGAAGGATGGAAGCGACCAGCCTATAATCGCCATTATCCTCGTGGCGTGATCTATAGCCGTATCCTTCTTGACCGCGGCGATCTTTCCGAGGAAGACTCCGACGATTATGGTTAGGGGGGCTGCGTAGATCGCTAGCTCCGCGGTAGCGGGGAAGTGGGTTATGAGTGCGTCGAGGACCGGCATATGGATAGATTGTGACCAGCCGAGGTTTCCGTGGAGGACTTGATCGAGCCACCTGAAGTACTGGACGTAGAAGGGCTGGTCTAAGCCGTATTTCTTGATTATTCCAGCTATATTCTTGGCCTGACGCGGATCTCGGATGTAGAGGGATGCGCGCATGTATGGATCGAAGAGCTGGGTTATGGCGAAGATCAGGAGCGTTACGCCTATGAGCACGGGGACTATCAGGAGAAGCCTTCTCAGCAGGTAGCTTCTCATGTTTGTGCTCAAGGCTATTCAAGAATGGGCTCGGTATTGCTGATTAATTAATATTCCTTAATAAGGAGCAAATAAAAAAGGGAAATTTAAGACGGGGTTACGTAGCCCTGCCAGGCGGCGAAGGTTCCGCGGGAGTGCATGTACGGGAAGACGAAGTTATGCGGGTCTGGGTAGTCAGCGAGCCATCCGATGATGAAGACCGGTAGCTGTGCTTTGACCATCGCCTTCAGGTAGATCGGCCACTCGACAGCTCTCACATCGACCTTGAACTTCGGGTTAATGCTCTCGATGTTCTCCTTCAGCATCTCGGCAACGGTCTTACGCAGCTCGTTTCCAGTGTTGTACAGGATTATGATGTGGAATCCCTTCTCCCATACCTGGCCTCCCCAGGCCTTCTTGAAGTACTCCTTAGCCTTGTCGAGGTTGAAGTTGTATACTGGTTGGTCTTTGTTGAAGTAGGGGACTCCCTCTACCATCGGCCCTGGGATGTGCTTTCCTTCTCCGAGCATGACCTCGTTGATCAGCCTGTCGTAGTCTATTGAGTAGGCGAACGCTAGCCTGACGTTTAGGTCTGCGAAGAAGTTAGGCGGTATACCGTTTCCATCGAGCTTCCCGCTTCCGAGGTACGGGCTGTTCGGATCGACCTTCATCGTGAAGAACAGCGCCGTGTTTGTAAGAGTTGGCAAGTCTTTAACGCATCTGATTCCCTCGGCGCCCTCGAGCTCCTTAGCGTGCATTATCGGGACGTAAGCTATGTCGGCGTCGCCTTTCTGGAACATGAGCTTCCTCGTAGCCCACTCGTCAACGTACTTGATTATGGCCCTCTTCAGCTTCGCCGGACCCTGGAAGTAGTCGTCGAACCGGACTAGAGATATCTGCTTACCGTGCTCCCATTTCTCGAGCATGAAGGGACCGGATCCGCAGTCGGCTTCTTGGAGCTCAGGCTCCTCGGGGTTATGATACTTCGCGAAGACCTCTACCCAGTTGTCCTTGTTGCCAGGCCAGGCGCCGTGCTTTATCGCGCACTCCTTGTCAACTATGCTCGACCAAGTCTGGCTCCAGATCTGGAGGAAAGCCGTCAACGGGAATGGCTTGGCGAGGTGGAAGATCACGTTATTGCCCTGGACTTCAACCGCGTCGTCTATCATCTTACCGATCTTGGCTGCGTCATTCGGATCAGAGAGGTCTCCAAGCTGGCTGAGCGAGTCGACTCCGAGCAAGGGCTCCAAGAGCATCCAAGTTGGGCCGCCGTCCCTCTCCTGGATCATTGCTCTCTCGAATGAGTATTCGACGTCCTCCGGAGTTATTTCTCCGCCGTCGTGGGTCTTGATTCCCTTCCTTATCGGGAAGATTATGGTCTTTCCATCGTCCTTGACGAGGCCGTTCTCGACGGATGGAACCTTCTCGGCAATCATCGGAACGAACTTGTCTACATGCTCGCCGTCATAGAAGATCAGGGTGTTGTAGATGTTGAAGATTATCTCTCCGCTCGCGGTGTCGTATGCCCAGGCGGGGTCGAGGGTTTCAGGTCCCCCGATGGTCGCGACTATCATCGTGTCAGGGTTCTTGGCGTCAGGAGCCTTCGACAACGGATAGAAGTAGACGCCTGGATAGATCGGGTTATAGTACCATCCTTGAACCCAGGTTCTCTCCCAATGTCTTCCGAGCGCCTGATAGAGGACTACGCTTGGGACGTCTTCGTAGTAGATTGCCTGAAGCTCGTAGTAGATTTCTTTTCTCCTCTGAGGATCTATTATCGAGGCGCCTTCTTCGATCAATGGATCGACCTTCGGGTTCTTGATGTAGAGGTGAACGGTCGGGGCGGTAGCGGTCGCGGTCATCGTGGTGACTGATGTTTGAGTGATCGTCTGGAGGATCGTCGTTCCTGGCTGGGTCTTGGTCTGAACTGTTGTCTGGACTATCGTGGAGACTATTGTTTGAGCGGTTGACTTCGTGACGACCACGGTGGTGGTGGCCGGCTTAGCGGTGGAGGTGAGATATACGCCGGCTCCGATTCCAGCCGCGGCGATCAATATGGCGACTATTATTATGGCTGCTGTTTTGCTAACCGCACTTACTTTTTTCACGGACATCAAGTTTCTTTGGCGGTTTACTTGTTTAAAAAGGTTTGGTTAAGCTCTTTACGATCACCATCAAGGAGTTACTGAAAAAGCAACTTGACAAAGAACGCTAAGACCACCGATGCGAGAAGCGGGATAGGCAATCCGGGGATCATCCTCTTCCTCCTGAGAGATAGGAGTATTATGGAGAAGCCTGCGAGAACGGCGGCGGTCGCGGCGAGGGCCGGGAGGAAGCCGAGGTTCCAGAGAATCGCGGAGACCGTGAGCGAGTAGAAGAAGAGGTCTCCGAGCCCTATCACGACGTCGCCTACCTCGACGGTCAACCCCTTCAGGGATAATGCCTCGTCCTTGCTCAGGGTTGAGAGATGCCCCTTATAGACGGCGAAGACGTCGTAGATCGATATCCCGGCCACGAGGGTTAGAAAAGTCCAGTAGGGTATGCTCATCCCTATCGCTCCGCCGGCTCCCGAGGCGATGTAAGAGGACGCGAGGGCGGCGGCTATTTCACCCCTCCAATATATTACATATGTTATTATCGAGGCGGCGAGGATGCTTATCGGCATCCAGAGCCTGAGCAGGGCCAGGTCGAAGGCCAGCGCGAGGTTAAGCACGTAGATCACCGTTATCCCGAAGGAGATGAGCCATATCAGAGTCCCGGTCAGAAGCCTGAAGAGCCTAGGCCTCTTCCGCGCTATATAGAGGACTACGACCCCTGATATCGCTATCAAGCCTATCACGATCAAGGCGTTTAGATATGGGCCGGGGCTCGTGAGCGCTTGGCTTGGGGGAGCGGTGGGAGCTGGTTCTTGGAGAGGGGTTATGGCGGGCCTCGGATAGGTCAGCCTCGCCTGCTTAGATAGAAGCGTCAGAATCCAGGTTAACGTTAGGGAGAGGGCGACGGGGAGGTAGGTCCGTGGAGAGATCTTCGGCTCGCTGCTCAAGGCCTCTTCGGGAGGATTACCCGGGAACCCTTGATAAACCTTAATTGTCCCTCGGCGTCCTCAAGTCGGACCATGAAGTATAGGTTGATGGATCTCCTGGCCTGCCCGGTCTGCAAGCATTTCCCGCTGACCCTCTACGTCTTCAACACGCGGGAGACAGAAGCTCCCCCGAATCCCAAGAAATGCGAGCTCTACTGCGGATATCACTCGGCTTGGATCGAGGAGATCGGCGAGGAGCCGAGGTGCGAGGAGTGCTGGAGGAAGGAGATCGTTAACGGGCTGCTCTACTGCGAGAAATGTGGAAGATGGTATCCGATCGAGGATGAGATTCCGAGGATGCTCCCGGACGATCTGAGAGACCGGAACAAGGACGTGGCCTTTTTGGCGAGGTGGAAGGCCAGGATTCCGGTTAAGATCCTCAGGGAGGGAAAGCCATTTAACTTACAGGAATAGCCCGCGAGCCTTCTTAGGAAAAATTTAATAGTTTTATCTTCTGGTTATGCCTGTGCGAGGTGGATTGAATGAGCGAATCCTCTGAAGCCGTAATACTCGTTGGAAGAAAGCCGACGATGAACTACGTTCTCGCGACCACGATGCCCCTGAGCGAGGGGAAGAAAGTCGTTCTAAAAGCCCGTGGAAGAGCGATAAGCAAGGCCGTCGACGTGGCCCAGGTCGTAACCAGGAGGTTCATGAAGGAAGCCGAGATCGAGGCCGTGAACCTGGGAACCGAGGAAGGCAGAGTTGGCGCCGATGGAAGGCCGAGAAGCGTCAGCACGATCGAGATAACGATAGTCCCGAAGAAGTAATAGTTGTTAACCACCCTTTTCCTAAATTTTATCTTCTATCACATGGCGCTCTCTATATATCTTAGGAGAAAGATCGTTTAGATGAATGTATCGAGTCGTGGACGAGGAACTCGTGAAGGAATGTGTGAAGCCCAGGAGACTTGACTCGCATAAGGGAGAGAACGGAGTGGTGATGGTGGTCGGAGGGAGCTGGATATATCACGGAGCACCGTTCCTGGCCGCCATGGCCTCTCTAAGAGCCGGAGCAGACCTAGCGTACATAGCTGCGCCGGAGAAGATAGTTCCATCCATAAGAGCGCTTTCACCCGCGATAATCGCGATCCCGCTCACCGACATGAAGCTGACCCGGGGAGCCGCCAGGAGAGCCCTCAACCTTCTTCCGAAGATTGATGCAATCGTAATAGGCCCGGGGCTCGCGGCTGGGAGCGAGCGGGGAATCGAGCTTTTGGTCGAGGAGGCTGCGACGCTCGGTAAGGGGATAGTTTTGGACGCGACGGCGCTTTACAGGGATGTCCTGAGATACGTCGCCGGTAGGAGGGTTGTTTTAACCCCGCATGCCGGGGAGTTCAGGAGGATTTTCGAGGTGGATGCGCCGAGCGAGCTCGAGGAGAGAGTTGAAGTCGTTAAAGAGCAGGCGAAAAAGAATCAAGTAACAGTTCTGCTGAAGGGGAGGATCGACGTCATATCCGATGGCGTGGAGACCGTGGTGAACGAAACCGGTTCGCCTGCCATGACTGCCGGAGGAACGGGAGATGTCCTCTCGGGAGTCGTGGCCACGTTCCTCGCTTGGGGCGTCGAGCCGTTGAAAGCCGCTGCAGCTGCGGCGTGGATAAATGGGAAGGCTGGGGAGAAAGCCGCGGAGAGAAAGGGATTCCATATAATCGCGACGGACCTGCTTGACTCTATACCGGATGTGATGAAGGAGTTCGATCGAGTGGAGGGGGCGGAGCAATCTGACTAGCCTATTCGACATCGCCAGGATATCAGTCTTAGCGGCCGGGATGTTTTACGCCTCGTATCAAGATTGGGTCAAGAGAGAGGTCGAGGATCACGTGTGGATAATCTGCGGAGTGATAGGTGGAGGGTTAACCGCCTACCAGCTTCTACTCGTGGGAAGCCTCGACCTCGTGATCCTTGCAGCGATCTCGATAGCGCTTTCATCGGGGCTCGCGTTCGCGTTCTACTACTTCGGCCTTTACGGCGGAGCGGATGCAAAGGCGATAATCACGATCTCGCTCGGTCTTCCGATCTACTATCCTCCGCTGAGGCTCCACCCCTTCACCGGATTGGCCTCGCTATCGAACGGTCTGATGCTCTCGCTCATCTTGCTCGTGGCTATGTTCGCGTGGAACTTAGCTAAGATCCTCCGAGGAGAAGACGTTTTCAAAGGCTTCGAGCATGAGAAAACGTACAGGAAGATCGCCGCGATGTTCTTCGGCGTTAGGGTGAAGGACGCGAAGAAGAGGGAGTTCTGGTTTCCGATAGAGGAGGAGGCCGATGGGGAAAGGAGGTTCAAGTTCGGCTTGTTCGAGCTCGAGCTCGAGGAGGCGCCCAGAGACGATTGCTGGATGACGCCGGGTATACCGCTCCTGATATTCATCACGGGGGGATTCTTGATCTACGTATTGATCGGAGATTTCCTGAGGATTTTCGTGGATCTCCTGGCCGTTCTATAGTTCATCATCGAATTTTCTAAGCGTCTCAAGTATTTCTTGATCGAGGGGCTTATGCTTCCTCCTCCGCCGCCTTCCCTCGATGTAAGGTCCGATCGCGAAGAACGCCTTCTCCGCGAGCTCATCTCCCTCACCTACCTCGTATCTCCTCCACGAATCTGGGTAATGCCTGTAGGAGCGCGGATCCGTCCACTCTATCGTGAAATCGTCGAGCATGTTTGGCGGTAAGCATACGGCGACGCGGTCGACTTTCCTGTGAAGCGATAAGGGCGCCGTGAAGACTCGCTGCACGTCGAGCTTGTTCTCGACGACGACTCCCTCCAAGGGCTCAACCCTATTAACGACGTATTGGCTTACCGAGTAGGCTATATCAAGCGGATCCATCTTCTTCCGGATCTCCTCGCTGAACGCCAGGGGGTTGACGTGGACGTGCGCTCCCCGCCCGCTCCACTTGAAGAAAACCGACCTGCTTACTCCATGCTTCTCCAAGATCTCGATTATCTCCCGAGCCTTCGCGACGACTTTTCTCCAGTCGCCGTCCTTAGAGTCTATGTCCCAGGTCGGAGCCGAGGCAACTATGTTTCTCCTATCCAAGATGTTTTCAACGGAGGTCAGCTTCATGTAAATGTGGGCGGTGGCGTAGAAGGATCGGGGCTTAAGCTTCGAGAACCTCCTCAAAATCGATTGAACGTCTCCCTCGCTTCTTATCGTTAGAGGCTTACCCCTCCGCCAATACCTTATCATCAATTGAAGCCCTCGGTCATCCGTTTCCTCGCAGTGGACCGCTACCCATCGATCCCTACAGTACTCGGCTATCTCCCTTCTAACATCCGCTCTCGCGTAATGCTCTAGGACCTGATCCCAGTTCATAGGATCTCCCCTGATCGGCGTTTGGCCTCCAAGATCTTTCTCACCACGTCCGCGGGGAGCTTGTAGTCCTCGACCCTCCTCTCAACTCTTCCCAAAACCACGAGCCCGACCCCGGGCCTGATATCGATCTCATGCAAGTATCTGCTGTGATTGGTCTGCCTCATCTTCTCGATCACGACGTATCGCTTCAGCTCCCCGCCCCTCAGAAGCCTCCTGAACCTGATTATGCCGTCGGCGATGTGCTCTATCCCCCATCCGAAGCTCTCCGCGGTCGTTATAGCGTATTGGCTGATGGCCAGGATCGTGAAGTTCCACTTCGATAAAACCTTCTTGAGATAATAGCTGTATCTCCGGGCCATGGCGGGCTTGTCGAGCCAGAAAGCGGATAAGCTGTCGATCGCCACCCTCGCCCTTCCGTAGCCGAGCTCCTTCTTGGCCTCGATTATCTTGCTCACCAAGGCCTCCATGTCCAGGGATTGGAGGCTCCACCGATCCGCCCTGCCCATGAGAGCGTCTATGATCACCAGCTTCCTCTCCTCGACGGCCTTATGGAAATCCATGTTGAACTGCGCCGCCTGCTTGATTATCGACTCACGGCTCTCCTCGGTCGTGACGTAGATACATCGGTCGCCGTCCAAGACCCCCTGATTGATGAAGTGGATCGAGAAAATGGTCTTACCGCACCCGGGCTCTCCCGTCACAGCGACGAGGAAGCCTTCCGGGATCCCTCCCTCTAGGAGCCTGTCTATCCCCTCTACGCCCGTCTTCAACCGCTCGACCGACACGAGCCCCTCTTCGAGAATAGAATCGCGTGGCCGGAGATAAAAATTGAGGCTTGATGGTTTTTGAGGGTTGTTCGATGTTCGTCCTTTTTATTTCGGATATCATCGGATAAGGTGGCCGATCACAGCGTTTATTAGTTAGCTGTTCGGATATTAGCCGCAAGTCAGTGGAAGATACATGAATCGGAAAGCCTTTTTAAGCCTCGTTTTAGCGATCTCGGTGCTCGGACTGATATCGATCGGTCTTGGCCAGCAAGTGATCACCACGACAACGACGACCGTGATAACCTATCCGGGAACGACCTACACGACCGTCATAAAGTC
>JAGGVM010000082.1 GCA_021157985.1 Nitrososphaerota archaeon
AGCTTCTTGACCAGGGCTCCCGTGGTGTACACTCCTCTATGGAATTCTAGGTAGAGCTCTCCGCTCACCTTCGGCAGCTCGCCGCGATAGTTTCTCTCGATATACGAGAAGAAGTCTCCCATTCCGCCGTGCTCGAAAACGATTATCGGATGCCACTTCTGCTTCCATAGCCTCAGGTTTACGACCTCTTCCTCCTCGGGTCCTCCCCCATGGTCTCCCCGGCCGTATACTTGGAGAATCACGGGTATTCTCTGCTTTCTCCATTGGCTTAGGATGTTCCATATTATCCGCTTAACGTCTGAGAGATAGTCGCTGTAGCTTCCGGGCAGCAGGTATGTCATCACCTCTGAGTCTCCGTCACGCCACCTGAACAGGTTGTATGGATACTCGTTCGCATCGTTCCAGGCTAGCTTATAGGTTACGAAGTATTTTACGCCGAATCCGTTCAGGATCTTTGGAAGCGTGGCGGGGAAGCCGAACGAGTCAGGCAGGAAGAGGACGTCGAGATCTTTGACGTTTCGACTTCTTTCGATGTAGCTTCGGCCGCGGAGGAGATGTCTTATCAATGATTCACCAGATGGGATATTCGCGTCGAATTCGAGGAAGGGCGCGGCCGCGGCCAGCCACCTTCCCTCATTCATATAATCGGCGATCTTCTTGTAGAGCTTGGGATAACGCTTCTCTATGAGCTCGTAGTAGAGGGATGGGCCTTGCGTGAAGGTGATTTCTCCGTATTTCTCCATTAGGTTGACCACGTTCTCGAAGGTCCTCTTACATACTTCGACGGTTTCCTCCAAACCCCAGAGCCACTCGCTATCGATGTGCGAGTAACCGACTAAGAAAACCCTAAACCGCTTACCCTCAGCTAAGCCTCCCGGCATCCCGAAGTCTATTTTATGAAAAGCGTTAAAACTTGTCCTGAAGACCTGTGGGAGCGTAGGTGAGGATTATGGCGCGGCGGGCGGGATTTGAACCCGCGCGGCCCGTCGGGCCACAGGCTTAGCAGGCCTGCCCCCTACCAGGCTAGGGAACCGCCGCATTGGTCGCCAGCGTTTTTTGTTGTGCGAGTTTAATTAAAGCTTTCGGGGTTTTTGTTGTTTGTTTTTCGGTTTCGCGGGGTTAATGTTTTTAACTTGGTGTTTTGACTTGATTTCTGGATCGGTGAATAGAGGGTGTCTAAACGCCCCCTGATGTTGTCTAGGCTCGTTCTGGATATTTTGAAGCCTCATATCCCGGACCTGATAGACTTCTGTAGGGAGCTTTCCGCGGTGAACGGGGTTAAGAGGGTCAGCGGAGTAGTCGTGGAAGTGGACGTGGAGACCGACACGGTCAAAATAACGGTAGAGGGAAAGGGGATAAACTTCGAGGAGCTCGAGGAGCGGGTGAAAGCCCTGGGCGCCGCCATCCACAGCGTCGACGAGGTAGTTTTCGAGGAGTGATCGGGGAGGAGGTGGTGAAAGACGTTCAACTGGCTTAGAAACCCGATCTCCGGAGTTTTCAGGTACTCGAAGGCAGAGGAGTATTCCCGTAGATATGCCGTGATGAACGCGTTCGACGGGGTTATCACGATCCTCGGTATAATACTTGGATCCGCTTTGCTTGGGGGAGCTGATCCGAGGCATATAGTCGCGGCGGGGGTGGGCGCTTTGATAGCTATGGGGATCTCAGGTGCTAGCGGAACGTATATGGCGGAGTCGGCTGAGCAGGAGAGGAAGATCAAGGAGCTGGAGGAAGCGATGCTCATCAAGCTCGAGGGAAGCGTGATAGTCGACGCGAGGCGGAAGGCCGCGCTCATCTCAGCGCTCGTTGACGCGGGCTCAGCGGTCGTCGCAGGCTTCCTCGTCCTAACGCCGTATTTCGCGGCGGCGTTCCGACTGTTATCCGAGCAGACGGCTTTCTACGCGTCGCTGGCCATGTCGCTTGGATTGCTCTTCGTTTTGGGAGCGTTCTTGGGTAAGGTTGCGAAGAACAACATCGTGGTCTCGGGCGTTAAGGCTTTGGCGATAGGCGTGGCGACGCTTCTCCTGATCACACTCCTGAACTTAATGTTTTAAGTTCGTCCGGCTTATAGACCCCTCGCTCGGTGATCACGTAAGTAACTAGCTCGGGTGGAGTTATATCGAATGCGGGGTTCCAGACCTCGACGCCTCTCGGCGCGATCCGCATGTTACCCACATAGAGAACTTCCCTCGGATCTCTCTCCTCGATTACCACGTCGCTGAGCGTGCTCTCGAAGTCTATCGTCGAGAAGGGGGCGGCGACAAGGAAAGGGATTCCGTAATGCTTCGCGGAGATCGCGTGGCTCAGGGTTCCGATCTTGTTTATGACGTGGCCTGTTTTGGCGAGGATTCTATCGGCTCCGACAAGGACTTTATCGACTTCTCCCCGCTGCATCAGGAAGGCGGCCATGTTATCCGTTATCAGCTTCACCGGTATCCCGTCCCTCATAAGCTCCCAAGCCGTAAGCCTCGCGCCCTGAAGCTTCGGCCTCGTCTCGCACGCATAAACTAGGATCTTCTTTCCCTGAGCATACGCGGATCTGATCACCCCGAGCGCCGTCCCGTATCCGGCGGTCGCTAAAGCCCCGGCGTTGCAGTGCGTCAGTATCCTGTCTCCGTCTTCGATCAGCTTCGCCCCGTTTTCACCTATCCGCTTATTCGCCTCGATGTCTTCCTCAGCTATCTTCAACGCCTCGGAGACCACTCGATTCCTCATCTCATCGGCGGATCCAGCGGATTCGGCAACCCTCATGACCCGATTCAAGGCCCAGAACAGGTTCACGGCGGTGGGCCTCGTCGCCCTCAAAACCTCATAGCTCTTCCTTAACCTCTCGAGAACGCGATCCCTATCTTTACTCCGACAATGATAAGCCGTGAGCGCGAGCCCCATGGCGGCGGCCACGCCTATCGCCGGAGCCCCTCTGACAGCCATCTCCTTGATCGCCTTAGCAACCTGCTTAGCCGTTCTCAGCCGCAGATACTTGACCCTGAGGGGGAGAAGCCTTTGATCTATCAAGACTACTTCTCCTTTCTTCCAGTAAACGGTCCTGATCTCCGACTTCATCCCGCTTCTCCTAAACTCTAGGTCAAGTTCTTTAAATCGATTTCAACAATCTTATCCTTCTCCATGGATTCGAGAACAGCCTCGGCGATGGCCAC
>JAGGVM010000091.1 GCA_021157985.1 Nitrososphaerota archaeon
AGCTTGTGGAGAGATCGGTAGGAGACCGTGTAGTTGGGTTCTTCGGGGTTCCAGCTTATCCTCGGGTATCCGAGTTTCTCGTAGATTTCTCCGACTTCGAGGAATTTCAGGGCTTCGCCGGAGGTGGGGGAAGTATGGGTCGGAGGCGTGGGCTTGAAGGTATAGGTAGTGGTGGAGGCTTTGCCTGTCTCCGTTTGGGGAACGCTATAGATCGCTCCTAAGTAGATCAGGGATAACGTCAAAATCGCCAGCACGGCTAATACCGCGGCGACCCTCAACTTCACCTCGGACCACCGCGGAGAAATGATGGAGCCCGCGATTTAATGCCATGGATTAGAACGGTGTTGTTCTATTCATTAGAACGGTTTGAGGTCATTTTCTCGGTATTAGGCATAGGAATCTGAGAAGTTCTTTTCCGGGGTTCGTTATGCTGTGCCTCAGGTTGGGTGGAATGTAGACCGCTGTCTCAGGCTCGACGTCTACTTCTTCGTCGCCGAGGATTATCCTGGCTTTTCCGTTCAAGATGAATATCTCGTGTTCCCATGGATGGCTGTGAAGCGGGGTTCTTCCGCCTGGATCGACTTCGAAGAGCCTCATGAAGAAGTTCGGCGCCCCGTCTTCCTCGGATATCAGCCATTTCAACCTTGCCTTTTCGGCTCCGGCTTCCTCGACTTCTAAGGCTTTTACATCGGATGTTCGGACTACCTTGTATCCGGAGGGCTTGGTCATGTGGTTAGCTTGGAATAGATGGAAAATAAGAGTTAGGGTTTAGCGCAGCATATTTGGAGATAGTAGTCGAAGCCTTGGATGAGCGCGTTTAGACTCGCTTTGATTATGTTATTCGAGGTCGAGGTCGTGCCCCAAGTCTTAGCCCCATCCGTGAACTTTATGAAGACCCTGACTATCGACGCCGTATCCCTCGAAGCCTCGGGCAAGATCACCTTATAGTCTATCAGCCTGACCTTTCTGAGCTGCGGATAATCCTGTTCAAGGGCTTTTCTCAGGGCCACGTCTATCGCGTGAACCGGGCCGACTCCTTCTCCTCCCTCCACTCTTATCTTGTCGCGGACCTTCACTTTTATCACGCCGTAGGTTTTCACGTCGTCTTTTCCGGCTCCGGCTATCGATGTCCACTCCAAGACCTCGAACCGCGGCTTATACTTGTTGAAATGCTTCATTATTATCAGGGATGCCGTGGCGGTCGCGTTGTCGAGGCTCACCTCCCGCAATCCGAGCCTCTTGATCTCTTCGAGGAGTCTCAGGAGCTCAGGCGAATCCTTCCTCAACTTCACCCCGATCTCCTCGCTTATCTTCTCGATTAAAGCCGATCTTCCGCTGAGATCCGAGATCGTTAGAAGCCTCTCGTTCCCCACTAAGCTCGGGTCTATGTGCTCGTAGGCGCGCCTGTTCTTAGCGACCGCGTCGATGTGCAGCCCCGCTTTATGAGCAAAGGCGTATTCTCCGACATATGGTTGATACGGGTTTCCTGGTATTCCGGCGAGCTCGTAGACGAGTCTCGAGATCTTCGTGATGAATTTCAGCCCGGTTTCACCTGTTTTCAGGGCTTTGACGCCGAGCTTTAGCTCGAGGTTCGGGATGACCTGGCATAGGTCGGCGTTTCCTGTTCTCTCCCCTATTCCGTTCACGGTTACTTGGATGTGGTCTGCTCCGGCTAAGACGGCCATCAAGGTGTTCGCGACCGCGTTTCCCGAGTCGTTGTGCATGTGAACCCCGAGCCTCGTCTTGATCAACGGCCTGACCTCGCCGACTATCTCGGCGACCTCGTGCGGAAGCCTTCCACCATTGGTATCGGCCAGGATTATCGCTCTCGCTCCAGCGGCTTCAGCGGTCTTCAAGACCTTTAAGGCGTATTCAGGGTTCTCCATGTATCCGTCGAAGAAGTGCTCGGCGTCGAAGAGCACGTCCACTCCATGGCTTCTCAGATACTCTATGCTCTCGGCCACTATGGCCAGGTTATCTTCGAGAGAGGTCTTCAAGACCCCTTCCACGTGGAGGCTCCAGCTCTTACCAACGACCGTCGCCAAGCCGAGATCCAGATCCACTATAGAAGTCAGGTTTCTATCCCTGCTCGGCGGAACGCCCTTTCTCGCGGTCATCGTGAAGCCCGCGATCTCCGCGTTCTCGAACTCCAGCTTAGAGAGCTTTTTCAAGAGCTCGGAGTCTTTCGGGTTTGCAGCGGGCCACCCCGCCTCGATTATGTGGACCCCGAGCCTGTCCAGCTCCTGCGCGATACGTATTCTCGCGTCGAGGGTGAAGTTCACTCCGCGGCTCTGCTGGCCTTCTCTCAGGGTTGCGTCGAGGGTTTCTACTTCTCTGGGAAGAAGTTTAGGCTTGGATTTGTGAAACACCTACCATTCGGGCTTCATCCCTCCTCTCAGGCTTGTTTCCTTCGTTAGGTCTTCTACGCTTATAAGTCCTTCCACGTTTTCCTAGAGATAGTCTTCGAGCCTTGTGTAACTTTTCTTCTCGGGCTGAGCCTCGTCCTCGCTTAGAACCAGCTTCCCATAGACCCCGTCGTATCCCGGGACCACCTTTATCGCGCCCGACCGCATCCGCTCTATCACCCTGGCCAGCTCAGGGCCAGCCTCCTCGGCTATCTCCGCTACATCGGCGTCCAGCAAGACCTTGAACTCGCTTCCAAACCTGTTGACGAGCCTCTCGTAGACCGTCCAGATCTTCTTCGAGTTCAGATTGGCCTCCGCCTCGAGTCCCATGCTCAAGGCTATGAGCTCCTGAAGCGGGAGGAGGTGGATGAAGTTCTGGGCTTTCTCCGGCTTATAGCCCCTCGGCCTATCGGCGAGTTCCTCAACGCGATCATCAACACCCTTAGTTAAGGGCCTCCCACAAACCGGGCATCTATAACCCAGCTTTCTGGCTTCTTCGGGTGGAAGCGGGCCGACCCCGCATTTCCTGTGACCCGACCAATGGTATTTTCCATAGGCCGGCGGAACCTCTATCGTGAGCTCGACGTGGTTTTTCTCGGTTCTCTCCACTATCGCTTCATAGATGTTTCGATAGCTTGGGGATTCGAGCTCGAAGACCACGGCCTCTC